>DAOWNV010000152.1 GCA_030642405.1 Desulfosarcina sp. | reverse complement strand
ATATTCGTGAGATCGGAAAGGCATTGGGGGATGGGATAAAGCAGGTTTATTCGAGTGAGGAGAAGGCGTTGAAAAAAATGAGACAATTTTCTCAGAATGAAAGGCGGCCGGAGGGATTCCATTGTAACCCTCTGCCTGAATAAACCCATTATGCGTCCTTTGTATGAAATGGCAATTATCCAGATAGATATAACCAATGGATGCATGAACCAATGTTCCAATTGCACACGGTTCTGTGGACATCACAAGAAGTCCTTTTTCATGGAGAAGCGTATGTTTCAAAAAGCGGTTGATTCGCTAATTGATTTTCCCGGCATGGTAGGGATTATCGGGGGCGAACCTCTGCTCCATCCTGAATTTGAATGGATGGCCCGGTATCTGGAAGCGCGTATCCCAAACAAGGATCGGCGGGGCCTCTGGTCTACTCTACCTGAGAAAAAGACAACCTGCGCCGGCACCATTAATCGTGTCTTTGGCAATTTGTATCTCAATGATCATACCGTAGATACGGTTCTGCATCAGCCGATTCTGGTGGCTTCACAAGAAATGGTTCCGGCCCGTGAAGAGATGTGGAAATATATTGATAAGTGTTGGGTCCAGTCCATGTGGTCAGCATCCATTACACCGAAAGGTGCCTATTTCTGTGAGGTTGCTGCGGCAATGGATATGCTCTTTGATGGGCCCGGGGGCTGGCCTGTTGAGCCAGGCTGGTGGAAACGAGCCCCGGATGAGTTCGGTGACCAGAAGAAACTTTGGTGCCCCAATTGCGGCTGCGCCATTCCTTTAAAACGACGTCCCAGTGTTGATAAAATAGACGATATCAGTCCCGGTAATCTTGAACGTCTGAAGGGAATTGGTTCTCCCAAGGTGCAGAGAGGACTGTATTCCGTTTACCATAAGGGCCTTTCTCAGGACTGGCGGCCCGATCCCAACTGGTATATGTCCCATGTTGAGAAAGAGACCGAATACCGGGGCCGGATCGCTGCCAGATTGCACATGGGTGATGCCGGGAGTTGATTCCTATGAATCAAAGCCACTTTTACAACTGGTACAAGCTGACGGTTTGCGTGACAAATTGCTGTGATCAGAAGTGCCTCATGTGCCAGGCGCCATTGGAGGACAAAAACACCCTCAATCGCTCCATTATAATCGAACTGATCCGGTTTGCGGCGAGAAATGGGTTTAAGGAGTTTGAATTTACCGGGGGCGAACCATTGCTCTTAGGCGGTATGCCGGAGTTGATTGATATGGCTTGCCGGTCTATTCCCTTGGTTCAGCTTACCACGACCGGTTTGCGGCTCAATGACGCGTTGATTGAACGGTTTTCCCGCTACCGCAATTTGTTTTTGCTTTTGCCCGTGGACGGAATCGGGGAGACTTATGATAGCATCCGGCAAATGAGGGGGGGCTTCGAACGCTTTGATTCTATCCTGAAAAAAGTTCTTGGCGCGGATATCCCTGTCGTACTCAACACGGTCGTACAAAGAAAAAATCATCATGAGCTTCACCGGATTTACACCTATTTTTCATCCCGCGCCATCATGTTCCACGGATTTCCGCTCATTGAACACCTGATTGGCAATGACAGGGAACGGCTCGGTCCGGACCAGGCTGAAGCAATGCTTTCGGAACTTGGACGAATTGAAGATGCTCCCGTTCTGGGAAGAAGACCTGTTCCGATCACACACCGGCTTCGACAGTGGTATGGAAAACGCCTCTACGATCCTGGGACCACGATGCATTCCGGGGTGAGGTGTCCGGTCCCTTTCAGAAACCTCATTGTTACCGCTGCCGGTTTTGCCATCCCGTGCTGGCAGCACGGCTGGAGGCTCGATGAGGGATTTCGGGGACTTCGGGTCCGCAATATCGAGGCGGTGGTCAATGATAAAAGAATACAGGATGAGATTCGGAGCGCTGTCGGCGAATCGGGATGCCGCGGATGCGCCACTTTTTGCTACAACTGGGACGCAGACGTTCAGCATGACATCTACGGATCTCGAACTGAACGTTTTCGAGAGCATCTCTTGAGAAAGGCAACAGGATGACGGAGACAAACGCTGTAAGAAAGACGACACACCGTGTTCTCACCCGGCGTGGCGTGCTGTGGCTTGGCCAGACCTGCAACCTCAGGTGCCGGTTCTGCTATTTTCTCGACCGGATTAGGGCCACGGATCATGAAGAACACCCCTTCATGAGTTTAGGCAAGGCCGAACGGATTTGCTCCATCTTGGCCGATACCTACGGCAATACGGCTATCGATATCCAAGGTGGTGAACCTACCATATATCCTGATATCCACCGGCTCGTCCGTCATTGTCGGGACATCGGTTTAATGCCGACCCTGATTACAAACGCTCTGGTTCTTTCCCGAAAAGAGGAATGTGAAAAGCTCCGCGATGCGGGTATCCGTGATCTGCTGGTCAGTGTCCACGGCCTGGGTGATATCTATGACCATATCTCAGGCGTGCCCAACAGTCATGAAAAACAGATGGCCGGGCTGAAAAATCTCCAACAGACGGGGATTCCGTTGAGGTTCAACTGCGTCCTGGCAAAATCCATCCTGCCCGGCCTCACGGATGTGGCACGGCTCGCCATTGATAGCGGAGCGGTTGTCATGAATTTCATCGCCTTCAATCCGTTCGAGGATCAACAGAAAATGGTTCGTAGTATTGAAGATGTTCCATCCTACAGGGAAGTGTCTGCCCCACTGGTCAAATCCCTGGATCTGCTGATCGCTGCGGGGGTGGAGTGTAATGTCCGGTACTATCCGCTGTGCATGGTGGATACGGACTATCGGAAGTATCTATATGATTTTCAACAGCTTCCCTATGATTTACACGAATGGGATTACGCCTCATGGTCCTGGAGTGGCCAGCGGTCCCAGCGGATGAGAAATGGAGATTTGGCCCCTATCGTAACGCTTCGTGAGGCGAACACTTGGTCTGGTTTGTTCAATGATCGGGACGCATATATGACCGCCAATATTTCCGTGGAGGATGAATACAGGCACAGCGCATTAATTCGGGCGCAGGAACACTGCGGTTACCAGTATGCGTCACGGTGCGAGGTGTGCTCGATCAAGAATATATGCGATGGGTTTCATGGTGATTATGTATCTCTCTTCTCTGCTGATGAGGCGCGTCCAGTTTCTTTGGGCAGGAAAATAGATGATCCTCTTTTCTATATTCGAGAGCAGATAAAAACCGTTGAAAAGGAAGACTGGTGTTGGGCCATATCGTAAATGTTCTACTCATCATTGTTGAAACAACTTTTTACGAATATTGATTCCATTTTATGAAGCAAACCAATGAGGATGATAAATCATGCTATTGCAGAACATATTAGATTGTGCAGGAATTCTTTCACAGAATGAAAAGATTTTACTGGCTTTATGTGTGGGCACTTTCCCGAAAAATAGCACGATCATTGAATTGGGGACTTATTACGGCGGTAGTGCGAACCTTATGCTAACCGCAGCCCAGAGCAAATCCAAACTGTTTTCCATCGATATCCATCAAAATCAACTCCCGGAAAGCTTGTTAAAGCATCCAGACTTTACTTTTTTTCACGGCACCGGCCGAAAATTCATGGACCAATGGGAGGGCGACGCAGACCTCGTTTTTATTGATGGGGGGCACTCTTTTAGTAGTGTTTATGATGATTTATTAACATTTAGGCCTGCTCTAGGAGAGGACGGTATTATCGCTTTCCATGATGTCGATGTGCGTCATATGGGTGTAAAGATCCTTGCCGATACGCTTCTCCTGCATGGCAATCTCATAAATCCAGTGAAAAGTGACACCTTGCTCATTGCAAACATCGCTCACAATATTCCTATGCCTACGGAGGACGATTTCGCTGAAACAATCATCAATTTGTCGCATTTAGTTGGGCATATGGGAGCGCTTGATCAATATAAACACCAGTCCGATTATTTCCTGAACAATCCAATTATTGTTGAAGAAAGCAAAGCTACCTACTTCATCGGCAAAGGGGCGCGTGGGGAACTGGTGCGCAAATTCCTCGGACTTGAAGAAACACTCTTTATTAATTCCTGGGATGTCGAAGATCCAAAAGGGAAATATTACGTATGCAGCGATCAGTTTGTTCACATTTTTCAATTCTTAACAAACCAAAGAAATGTGCCATCGAAAAACATTATCCATATTTCACCGCTTACCATCTCAGCCATGATTAAGGAAGACATCGTTAATTATGATTGCCGAGGAATTCTGCAACTGGTTGAAACAGATTTTGAAAAACAGATCCTTAAAAACGTTTTTGCCAACTTATCTCCCTATTTAATTGATATGATGCACGAGAAAGGTTTCCTACACCTGTTTTTTACCCAATTTATCTTCGAAGGATAAAATGTGGTATTTTGATGTTAGATTGGATGCAATGCAGTAGACGGCCCAAAGGACAAGCCAGAGGGTCAAAACTGTGTGGGACAGACGGTCATTTCAGGGTGGAAAGTTAACATGCTAACAAATAATCCCTACGAAAAATTCAACCCCTTTGAGGACGATAGACTGGACGGCATTTCTGTCAGGATGCCCCTTGTATCCGTTATCGTTACCAGCTACAATTATGCTCGTTATATAGGGCAATGCATCCAATCCATCGATCAGCAGGCTTACCGCAATTTCCATTGCGTTGTTGTGGAGGACTGTTCCACTGATGACTCGGTCCAGGTGATTGAGAAAGCCTTTGCTGAATGCGGAGCGCCGGAAAAATTTATGCTTAGCCGAACCGGGACGAATGGTGGACAGATGGCTGCCATGAAAAAAGGGATGGAGTTTGCAAAGGGTCCTTTCGTTGTTATGGTTGATGCCGACGATTATCTGTTGAATGATTTTATCCAAGCTCATCTAAAGGCACATCTGGGTCGGGTTACCGTATCCTTGACCAGTTCTATTCAGTACCAGATCGACGAGAATGGCGAGATCGTAGGTGGTAACCACCATGACAATCAAAACAACGGCACGTTCCGCCACATTTACCATACCCAACTCCATAATCCCTTCTGGCTGTGGGCCACATGCAGTTCCATGATGTTCCGCAGATCGGCACTAGAACTTGCTATGCTGAACAGTCATCTCGATGAACTGCGTATCTGTGCTGACAATTACCTTGTGCATTTTTGTAATCTAATCGGCGGGTCCTTGCTGATTCCCTCTATTCACGGTTGTTACAGACGTCACGGACGGAATGGCTTCGGGAAGAACGACATTATCGGCGGCCACCTCTCCGTGGGAGACATGTCTGAACATCCCGATCACGAAACCGTACGAAAAATGGTCATTGAGAGGCTGTTTGATATCCATTTTCAGTTAAAACGTCTGGTGGGTGAAGGGGGATTTTTGAACCTGTTGATGCGTACCGCGTTTTTTCGGGAGCTGCCTGCGTTAAAGGGTCGCTATCCCCGCATCCTGGACCGGGAACTGTCTTATTACCGGAAAGAATTTATGCGGTTCAGATATCTATATAAATATTGGGGTTTGAAAGGAAAGATGCGGAAGCTTCTGTCACATGGGGAGGGCCCCCGTGTCTGAGAGGTCTGCCACAGATGAAAGTTCGGTGGAAATGAGGATTATGCATCAACGGCTTTGCGGCGTTTCCTTCCTCATCATGAGCAGTCTGGTCAAGTTGAATCAGGACCCGGCGTTCAACAAACTGCTGTTTTTGGCATTTAAAAAATTTCAAGATCAAAAAACCGGAACCTTTATGAACAAGGCCGGGAAGGCGGCGTTTATTTTTGCGAGGGGCGGATCCAAGGGGATCCCCGGAAAAAATGTGATTGATTTAGGCGGTGTCCCACTCATCGGCCATACCATTCGAGCCGCCCATTACGCCGGTATTTTTGACAGAATTATCGTTTCAACGGACTGTCATCGGATTGCCGAAGTTGCGCGGTCGGAAGGCGCCGAGGTTCCCTTCATACGTCCCTCGGAAATTGCCGGTGATACCGCGCAGATCGGAGATGCGGTCATCCATGCCCTCTCCGCACTAAGGAGTACCGGGTATATTCCCGATATCTACACCGTATTGTACCCCACCAGTCCGTTTGTTTCTCCGGGGTTGATTCGGGATGTCGTCGGGCGGGTCCATAGGGAGTCGTGTGTTTCAAAGACCGTTAGACGGATTTCCCCTCAACAGAAACGCATTTTCCAGCGACACGGCAAAAACAGAATTCGACCGATATATCAAAGAAATGCGCCTGTTCCGGAATGGTATCGCCCCATCGGCCTTTGCGAGGCCTATCGCTATGGCGACAGGATGGCAGGTGTGCCCGCACGCAGGATTTTTTCATTTAAGGTGGTTCGCGATCCGGTTCAACTGCATGATATTGATACCCCGGAAGACCTTGAAAAAGCACGGCGGATCATAACGGAAAATCGCTTTCCATGTCTGCCCCCGATTCCGGGATTTGAGAAAAGGGCGTTATGAAGGTTATCATATTGGGCTTTGGAGATGATTCCACTGCTTTGGAACAACAACTCCGGGAAACCATGAGGTTCTTGAGCAATCACACCGTATTTGTTGTCCGTGACCGGCCTGATTTGATTGATGGATGCACGGTGATCGCTCTTGAAGACTGCCCGTCAACGTTTGTTGACGAGTTGACCCCCGTGGGGACCCGGACTGCATTGCATACCCTTCTGGATTGCGGCCATATCCACACGGACGAAGTCGTGGCCGTGATGGACGGACGGGCCCTTGAAAAAACAATGCCTCGGTTGGATGAGGCCATTGTTTTATATGAGGCAGAGGGTTCCATCCCCGTCATCAGCGTTTCGCCGGCGAGGGATCATCCCTGCACCTGGGAGCACCTCTATGAGGTGATATGCATAGATATTGCGGCACTTTTCGATGATGGCTATCT
>DAOWNV010000083.1 GCA_030642405.1 Desulfosarcina sp. | reverse complement strand
TCAGCGGAGGCCTTTTCATCAGCGGTTTTTTCAGCTGCGGCTTTTTCATCGGCAGCTTTTTCAGCAGCGGCTTTTTCAGCGGCGTCCTTTTCGGTGGCGGCCTCTTCAGCAGCGGCCTTCAAGTCTTTTTCACTATAGGTGTTTGCAATTAGTGCTTTGATTCGGTTGGTATCTCCAACTTCAAATCCAGCAAGAAATTCCGGCGCGGTGAAGATTGATTCGGTGGTCAGCTCTTTTGGAACAGTGTACAGCTTTTTTGGAACAATGATATCAAATTTTTTCTTCAAAAGGTCTTTCACCGAAACAGGCTTTGGTTTGGGTGCGGCTTTTTTTACCGTTTCCTTAGAACGGGTTGTTGTTTTTTTTATCGGCCCTTTTTTCGGCGCAAGCTTTTTTTTAGATGTGGATTTAGTCAAACTCTTTTTACCCATGAAAAACCCCTTTGAAATTATATTTGGATTAGCCTATAGTAAAACGAAATAACAATCGCTGTTTATAAAGGATTTCGTTTCGATTGTAAATAATTTTTGTATGTAATGAGGGCTACATGACCGATCTTCTTGTAAAGCTATATGACCTGCCCGATTCGAAAGAGCAGGTAGAGCAATTGGCTCAAATGGGGATCTATATTCACAGAGGCGATGGCCCACATGGGGTATGCCTATGCAATCATTGGAGGTGCCGGTCCAAGGGCTTTTTTCGAAAAGTGTGCGGGGGCTATGCCCATACCAGGCTCAACGCCGGGGATTTACAGGCATTCCCATCAACTGCTTCAACGTGGAAAAACCTCTTGTTGACGGTGATTTGATGAAATCCGGTATGTCATTTACTTGGTTTGTGGGGCTTCGTTATCTCAAGTCCCGTCAACAACAGGCGTTTATTTCGCTGATTACTTTCTTGGCAATAGCCGGTATTGCGGTGGGCGTAATGGCTCTAATTATCGTCATTGCCGTGATGACCGGTTTCGAATCAGAGTTGCAAAAAAAGATATTGGGTATAGAATCCCATGTATTGGTCATGCGTTACGGTGACGTCGTCTCGAATATCGATACAACAATGGACCAAATTGAATCAATTGGAGGTGTTCAGTCAGCAAGCCCGTTCATTTATACCCAGGTTATGCTGCGAAGCCCTCATGGTGTGGTTGGCGTTGTACTCAAAGGGTTGGATCCGACTCGCCCCACCCCACCGATTACTGTCGAAAATGGAGTCTCTCTTGTCGATGCCCTCTTTGCAGCTGAACCGGATGAAGCAGTTGGGAAGGCTCCCGGTCTGATTGTTGGACGGGTGACGGCAGACAAATTGAGTGTTGATGTTGGAGATCCTATCTATCTCATCTCACCTTTGGGTAAAGGGGGATCGGCCAACCAGATGCCAACGGTTATGCAATTTTCCGTAACGGCTATTTTTGAAACGGGGATGAATGAATACGATGGCGCCATGTCCTTCGTTCGATTGGATGTCGCCCAGCAAATGCTGCAGATGCCCGGGACGGCAACCGGTATAGAGGTTCGTGTTGACGATATTTACCAGGCAAAAATCATTGCAGAGGCAATCGTCAAGCGTATTGGTTTTCCCTTTTGGTCGCGTGATTGGATGCAGATGAACCGCAACCTTTTTTCCATGCTTCGGCTACAAAAGATGGTTATGTTCATTATATTGGCATTAATAGTGGTTGTGGCTGCCTTCAACATCGCTAGTGCGTTAATCATGATGGTTATGGAAAAAACTCGAGATATCGCCATTTTAAAGACAATGGGGGCCACCAATCGGCATATCCGACGAATTTTCATCATCAAGGGGCTTATAATCGGTTGCACTGGTACGGCCATTGGTGGCCTTTTAGGCTTCATCCTTTCGGGCATTTTAAAGCGCTATCAGTTTATCAAATTACCCGGTGATGTATATTTTTTAACGACCCTTCCGGTGAGCCTCCGTCCCATGGATCTTATCGTTATCGGTCTTTCATCCATGGGAATCTGTTTTTTGGCCACGTTATATCCTGCGATCAGTGCCTCATCTCTCAATCCGGTGGACGGGATACGCTATGGTCGATGATTTCAAAAGGACAACCATGAACACAAAAACATACTGGTTCAAGTACCACATACGGTTGGAGGACGGTCAGAGCACGCGCTTCAACATTACATTGGATCTGAACACGTTGACCATGATGCCGACATTGCCAGAGCCTTACCCGTCATGGACAAGGCTGGATTACAACCAATGTGAATGTTGTCCCATATCCCCTAAAAAGACCAAATATTGCCCCATTGCCGTGAATATCACGGAATTGGTAGATCGATTTAAAGATATTCTCTCCCATAAAAATTGCCTAGTGGTTTGTGAGACCATGGACCGCACCTATTCCAAAAAGACGTCGGCGATGGAGGGGCTTACTTCGGTTTTCGGCATTGTTATGGCTACGAGCAATTGTCCGGTGATGGATTTTTTAAAACCGATGGCCCGTTTTCATTTACCATTTTCGTCTGTTGAGGAAACCACGGCACGAAGTACTTCATTTTTTCTACTGGGACAATATTTTGAGTATAAAAAAGGCCGTGTAGACAGTTTTGATTTTGACAAACTTGAAAAACGATATGCAAGGGTGCAACTGGTAAATGAAGGCCTTTTATCTCGTATTCGTAGTCTTGGAAATCAGGATGCAGATAAAAATGCCATCATTACTTTGCACTCGATCTCCCAGTTTCTTTCTATGGAGATGGATTTTAGTCTGAACACCATCGCTCACCTGTTTGAAAAGGGCGAACATTGGATAGCAGGATAAGGATCGATCTTGCATTTCAAGTGATAACTTCGTATAGTCGTCAGGGCCATTTATCCAGGCCCGTTTTTTTTTAGATTGCATAAAAGTTGTTTTACGCGATATTTCACGAACTGAAAGGGATTCCAGGTTAATTGAATTTTGATAAAGAAACTGTATAAAGCCATACGGGGTAGATTATTTGGTAGTGATCGACCCGAAACAACTAAAATAGTCTCTTCCACTACTGAAAGAAGGCAGGATGAACATCCACCGGCCAATAGGAAGCGATCTCCAAAAGCGAATTCCACTAAAGGGCGTGTCGATCAATCGGCTCCAAAAAGAAAAACAACACAGGACCAATCGTCGGAACAAAGAAGAAACCGGAAACGCGAATCTGCAAACGCCTGGCATCCGGGAATGTTTCAGGTGCCCGAGGAAACGGGGAAAACAAGGTTTCACGATTTGGGACTTCCTGTCCCTATTCTGCACGCCATCGCAGATGCCGGGTTTTTGTATTGTACCCCCATACAGGCTGAAATTTTACCTGCTACCTTAAAAGGCCGGGATGCATTCGGTCGTGCCCAAACCGGCACCGGAAAAACAGCTGCTTTTTTAATCACTGTGCTCAACCGTATGATGGCTAATCCTTTAAGGGGAAAACGGAGTCCCGGAACACCGCGTGTACTAATTATTGCACCCACCCGGGAACTGGTTATGCAGATCGCGGATGAGGCCAGAGTCCTTTCGAAATATTGTCATGTTTCCATTGTCAGCGTGTTTGGTGGTATGGACTATGAAAAACAGAGACGGAAACTGCACGGAAGCCCTGTGGATATCATCGTAGCCACGCCGGGTCGTCTGCTCGATTTTAAACGCCGAAGAGATTTGGACCTGAAACATGTGGAAATCCTGATCCTCGACGAGGCGGATCGCATGCTTGACATGGGTTTCATTCCTGATGTTCGACAGATTGTTTACAGCACCCCCCATAAAGACAAGCGTCAAACCATGTTCTTCAGTGCCACGCTTACACCTGATGTGACCAGGTTGAGTGCCAGTTGGACAAAAGATCCTGTTTCCGTTGAAATCGAACCGGAGCAGGTGGCTGTTGATACGGTGGAACAGGTTGTCTATATCGTCACCACCGATGAAAAATTTGCATTGATGTATAACATTATAACCAGAAACAACCTCCAGCGGGTTCTTGTCTTTTGCAACAGGCGTGACGAAACACGACGGTTGGCGGGAATGTTGGACCGATATCGGATACATTGTGCCGTTCTTTCCGGGGAGGTCCCGCAAAAAAAGCGGATTCGAACGCTGGAACAGTTCAAAGCGGGTAAAATCCGAGTGTTGGTGGCAACCGATGTGGCGGGAAGGGGAATTCACATCGAAGATATGGACTACGTCATCAATTATACGTTGCCCCATGATCCCGAAGATTATGTTCACAGAATTGGTCGTACAGGTCGTGCAGGTGCAGTAGGTACCTCCATCAGTTTTGCTTGCGAAGAGGACTCCTTTTATCTTCCGGCCATCGAGGAATTTATTGGGCGATCTTTGCAATGCATTCCTCCCGAAGATCATTTTCAGGAATTGCCTCCTGTTCCCCGTCGGCGAAAACCCAAACAGGAAGATCTGAAATCCCGTGCCGGTTATGAGCCAAAAAAGAGTAGCCGCAAAAAAATGCGATCGGGAAGCAGAGGAAATAAAAATTATCGGCCTCAGGGCAACCGTTCGCCCCGAGCGAGATCGGCAAAACCGACCAAAAAGCCCACCCCCTGACATCAAATAGATTTAGACCCCCATAACGATTGGCTCAGCCATGATTGAGTATGCCAAAACGAATACCTATTTTGCTCAGATTGCCGACGGTATGGAATCGATCGGTGCTGAAGAACTCGAAACGTTGGGCGCACATACTATCCGTCCCATTCGCAGAGGCATTTATTTTTCCGCCGATCAAGCCGCGCTTTATAGAATCAACTATGCTTCCCGATTATGCACACGGATTTTAGCACCGATCTCATCTTTTGCCTGTCCGGATGCCGAGGCCATATACAAGGCGGCCCGCCGTATCGAATGGACCCATTTTTTTTCCCCGGAACAGACCTTTGCCGTTTTTGCCAGTACGGCAGGCAGCAGTGTCCCTCATTCTCAATTTGCAGGGTTGAAACTCAAGGATGCGGTGGTCGATCAATTTCGTGATAGATTCGGCCGTCGGCCGAACGTAGATCCACGGAATCCTGATGTCTGGATCAATCTGCATGTGGCCAGGGAGAATGGAACCATCAGTATCGACACCTCCGGCGGCAGTTTGCATCGTCGGGGATATAGAATAAAAAGTGGGACCGCGCCCATTCAGGAAACCGTGGCTGCCGCGATGGTATGGTTTTCCAAGTGGGATGGACGTTTGCCTCTGGTGGATCCCATGTGCGGTTCCGGAACACTTGTTATTGAAGCTGCAATGGCGTATTGCCGGATCCCGGCCGGATATCTACGAACAACCTTCGGTTTCCAAAGATTGCCCGATTTCAATCCGTATGTATGGGAAACCGTCAAAAAAGAAATGGAAGACAATATACGTAAACTTCCAGGTCGGCTTGTTAACGCCAGCGATATTGATGCCGAAGCCGTGACCGCGACCCGGTCGAATTGCAAAAAGATCCCACATGTACGCAATATAAATATACTGAGAAAAGACTTCAGAGATCTCGATAAACTCGAAAACCGGATTATTTGTTGTAACCCGCCCTACGGAATCCGGATGCAGAAGAGTGGTGGGTTGGAGGATACCTACCGTCAACTGGGAGATTTTTTTAAGCAGTGCTGCAAGGGGTCGCAGGCTTTTGTCTATTTTGGAAACAGGGTATTGATCAAAAGTGTCGGGCTGCGGCCATCTTGGAAGAAGCCGTTGAAAAACGGAGGGTTGGATGGAAGATTGGTGAAATATGAAATGTATTGAAAAGAGAATTTAATGGCATTGATCACTCTTAGAGACATCCGTATGCATTATGGCCATGAGCCCGTGTTGGATGGGGTGAACTTGACGGTTTCGGCCGGTGAAAAAATCTGTCTGCTGGGTAGAAACGGCGTCGGAAAAACAACTTTAATGGGCATCTTGGGTGGACGCCTTACACCGGATGACGGAGTCGTGGTACGATCTCGAGGAGTAACCATTAGCGGGCTGGGCCAGGATGTGCCCAATGATCTTAAAGGAACGGTGTTCGATGTGGTCTGCAATTCGATGGGACCCAAAGGGCAACGGCTGGTTGAGTTCCGTCATCTATGCAATACGAGCGTATTAGGCAAAAACAGGCTTCAGGGGTTGGAAAAAAAGATAACGGATCTTCGACAGATCATTGAAAAGGAGGACGATTGGCGGATTGAGCAGCAAGCTGCCCGGATAATTTCTCAGATGCATCTGAACGCTGATGATGAGGTCCAAACCTTTTCCGCCGGGTTGAAACGGAAAGTGTTGACGGCAGCAGCAATGGTCTCCCAGCCTGATATTCTACTGCTGGACGAGCCTACTAACCACCTGGACATGGATGCCGTTGAATGGTTGGAAAAGGTGTTTAGCCAGTACAAAGGAACTATTATTGTCATTACTCATGATCGGATGATGATTCGGCGAATCGCAACACGTATACTTGAGATAGACCGAGGGATCTTGTTTTCTTGGGACTGCAATTATGACACTTATCTAAAACGCAGTAAAGAGCGTCTTGAAGCGGAAGAGAAGGGGAACCTCCTTTTCGATAAAAAATTGTCCGTAGAGGAAAAATGGATCCGACAGGGGATCAAAGCACGCCGAACACGTAACGAGGGACGCGTTCGAGCATTGAAAAAACTGCGTGAGATTCGCCGCAACAGGCGGGATCGAACGGGTAATGTACGAATGGCAGTGGAAGATGCTGAACAGAGCGGCAAAATAGTTGTCGAAGCAACACGGCTAACCTTTTCTTATGGTGACCGCCGCATTGTAAACAACTTTTCCCATACGCTTATGCGGGGTGATCGTATTGGTATCATGGGACCTAACGGTGCCGGAAAATCGACGCTGATTCGGTTGCTGCTCGGTGAACTGATCCCGGATCAGGGCAAGGTAAGACACGGTACAAACATGGAAGTTCTGTACTTTGATCAACTTCGGGGACAATTGGATGAGGAAAAGACTGTTCAGGAAAATGTATCTCCCCAAAGTGATATGATGACGGTAGGCGGTCGAACGCGCCATGTCATCGGGTATCTCAAAGATTTTCTTTTTTCTCCACAACGAGCACGCACACCGGTCCGCGTACTTTCCGGAGGCGAGAAAAACCGTTTGCTGCTGGCAAAGCTTTTTTCACGTCCATCCAACGTTTTGGTGTTGGACGAACCGACCAACGATTTGGATGTTGAAACCCTGGAACTTCTTGAAGATCTGTTGATAGACTATACCGGTACGGTATTGCTGGTCAGCCATGATCGTACGTTCATCAACAATGTGGTAACCAGTTCATTGGTTTTTGAAAAAGACGGGCAGATTGAAGGCTATGCCGGTGGATACGACGACTGGTTGAGTCAGCGCCTTGAAGGGCTGGAAAATGAGCCTGCAAATCCGGATCGACCACCCGCTAAAAAGGTTTGTAAAAATAGAAAATCCGATACCAAAGGCCAAAAGAAGCTGGGGTATATGGAAAAAAGAGAACTGGAGGCGCTTCCCGAGCGGATAGAATCCCTGGAAGCTCGCCAGAAGGAACTTTTTGCAACCCTTTCCACAAAAGATTTTTATCGTCAGGGCAGTGAGCGGATCGCTGCCGTGAAACAAGAACTGGAGCAGGTGGAATGCGACCTCGAAGAGACTTTTGTTCGTTGGGAGACGTTGGAAGACCGCGTTTCGTAGTGAAGCGTCAGGAAAAGTGATTAAACCCACCTGCCAACGAGGTGCGTTTCCCGTCGGGAAGGATGAGAGAGCGCCCGGCCTCTGCTTCAGTCACCCTTCCTACGATGTATATCTCGATCCCTTTTGTTTCTAACAGCCGAAGGTTTTTCTGTGATATGGAAAAGAGCAGTTCAAAATCTTCCCCCCCGGACAATGCAAAATCCAAAGGTGACTTACCGGTTTGTTTGGCAATTTTTTTCACGAGCGGAAAAAAAGGAATCTTATCCGCATAAATTTCTGCTCCGGTACCGCTTTGATCACAGATATGGTTCACTTCTGGAGCTAATCCGTCACTGATGTCGATCATAGCCCCGGCCAAGGGGGCGATTTCCGGAGAAACGTCCAGACGGCAACCCGGAGTGAGGTGTTTCTTTTTAATTGTTTCGGGAAGTTCTTTTCCATTCATCAGCAAATTCAACCCTGCGGCTGAACCTCCCAGAGGACCTGTAACGCAAAGCAGATCACCGTGGCGGGCATGGCCTCTCAGGCAAAGGTCCTCAAATGACACACGCCCCAAGAGAGTGATGCTGATGGTGAGCATGTTACCTTGAGTGGTGTCACCTCCAGCTATGACAACGCCGTATTTTTTGCAGGCTTCGTCCATCCTATGGTATAGCGATTCTATCCAGGAGACTTCCGTTTCCGGAACCAGGGAAAGGGAGACGAACATGAACGTGGGTGTTCCGCCCATGGCGGCGATGTCACTGACATTGCAGGCCACGGCTTTGAGCCCGATTTGTACCGGCGTGGACCAGTCCTGTCGGAAGTGGCTGGCCTCCACAAGCATATCCGTTGTTACCAGAAGATACTCCTTGCCCTTGGTCAGCCCTTTTATAACGGCTGCGTCATCACCGATACCGGCCACAAGGTCTTCATGTGAGGTGCGCATAAATCGGGTCAGCCTGTCGATAAGGGCAAACTCTCCGCCGATCTCATGTATTTTCAATTTAGGCAGCCTGTATAATCGGTTTTTGATCTTTGGCACTGCCTGATGCCGGTAGGAGAACATTGAACTTGGCTCCATGCCCGGGTTTGCTGAAGACGTCGATATATCCTTTGTGGTTTTTTACGATCCCATAGGTGGAAGCCAACCCGAGACCGGTACCCTGTCCCTCCTCTTTGGTTGTGAAAAACGGATCGAAGATATGTTTCTGGGTGCCCTCATCCATCCCATGACCGGTGTCCCGAACAGTTAGCATCGCGTAAGGGCCGGGAATGATCTCATAGGGCCGGTTTTCGTCCCCTTTAAGTTGAGTAGGTGTGGTTTCGATGAATAAGTGGCCGCCTCCGTGCATAGCATGGACGGCATTGATGATTAAATTTAAAAGTACTTGTTCTATCTGTGTACGATCCCCGTTAACGGTTGGTGTTTTTGCGTGGAATCGAGTTTCAATGACGATATGGCGGTGGCTTTGACCGAACATTTCCAACGCATCTTCTACCAGTTCGCTGAGTTTTATTTTACAGATATCCGTTTGTCCACCCCTGGCATACCCGAGAAGCTGCCTGGTAAGCTTCGCTCCCCGATCGACAATTTGGCTGATGGAATCAAGTCGTTTGTGGTGTAAACTATCAGGTGGAAGCTGGTGTTGTAGAATATCCACATTTCCCTGTATGCCTGCCAGCATATTGTTGAAATCATGTGCGATTCCACCTGCCAGTGTTCCAACGGCCTCCATCTTTTGTGATTGAATTAGTTGGCGTTCCGCTTCTTTGCGGTTGGTGATATCCCTGATGATTACCACGCTGCATGGGCGGCCGGCCAACTCACCGAATTTTGATCGGATTTCTACTGGAAAAATACGACCGGCAAC
>DAOWNV010000043.1 GCA_030642405.1 Desulfosarcina sp. | reverse complement strand
TGTATCTGAAGGGATTGATCTACAGCCCTGGAAACTGCTTCTGCAGTAAAAAGAATGGCCGCTGCAGCTATTTTATGAACTTCCGTGCCTTTTCCACCACCTTCTACTTTATCTGCCAAAATAGCGGCTCGATAAATCAAATATCTGGCTGCTTCTAATTCCGTATACATATCAGCCAGCTTGGCTTTGATTAATTGAAAATTGCAAATTTTTTCACCAAACTGTTGACGCTGTTTTGAATATTTCAGTGCTAATTCCAATGCAGCCTCTCCAATACCAATGGCCATTGCTGCAACAACGGTCCTTTCGACATCTAATCCCCTCATCATTACTTTTATACCTTGATTAACTTCCCCCAAGACGTTCTCGGCAGGTACACGGCAATTATTAAAAACCAGTTCTCCCGTAGGTGATCCCCGATGACCAATTTTTTCAATATTCTTTGTAACGCTGAACCCCTCAAACCCCTTTTCGACTAAAAATGCCGTGATCCCTCTCGCGCCATCTTCGGGTTTGGTTTTTGCGTAAACCAAGGCAACATCGGCAATAGGGGCGTTTGTAATGAACATCTTACTTCCGTTTAATACGAAGCAATTACCATCTTTCTCCGCAGTTGTTTGTATTCCGACTGCGTCTGAACCTGCATCGGGTTCGGTCAATCCAAGGCACCCAATAATTGTACCATCGCATATACCTGGAAGATACTTTCTTTTTTGTATTTCGGTGGCGTTATTCTCTAAATTGTGAGCGAATAAATTGATATTAGCACCAACTGACAATGCAACAGCCGGCGATATACGTGCCATTTGCTCCATTACCAAAGCGGTCGTAAGAATATCATAGCCACTGCCTCCATATTCTTCTGCGATGTTAACCCCCAAGATGTCAGCCTTGCCCAATTTAATCCACAAATTTTCGGGAAAGATATCATCTCTATCTATTTCGCTAGCTATCGGACCAACGTCTTTAAGCATAAACTCTCTGACGCTTTTTTGTATACTTTTCTGCTCATTGCTAAGTTCGAGATCCATTTTTTTGCCTCTTTTCCATTATAAAATACAAGATGCCGTTCAATGTGAATTATGACCTAAAATTTAAAATTACCAAAATGTGACGATGATATTGGTTTCAAAAGAGATACTTCAAAAGCCATTGCTAAGGTATTGCGGCAGGCTTTAAATGGTAAAGTACCGTCATGGTACAATCGGGCTTCGGTATAAAAAGGATGCGCTTCTTTAGAGTACTTTTCTATCATTGTTTCCTCGAACTTTTTCAAATCGGACTCATCCATTTTCTGTCCCCTTCTCTTTGCATTCGCTCTCTCCAGGGTTGTCAGTATGTGTCCGGCAGTTCGGCCTGACATCACCGACGTGCGGCCACGTATGGTGTTGAATATAAAATGTGGATCGTAGGACCGGCCGCACATGCCATAGTTCGCAGCACCATGGTCTGGTCCGATTATCCATTGAATTTTTGGAACAGCAGTGCACGCGCATGCCCTGACCATATCCGAACCGTATTTTCCGATACCACCATACTCCTCTTCTGTGCCCACCATATATCCTGGGGAATTCTGAATATAGAGAATCGGAATTTTTTGGGTACTGCATCGAACTACCCACTCAGTAGCCTTGCGAGCTGACTCAATAAAAATGACTCCAATATTGTTGCTAGCTACAATACCTATGGGCAATCCTTTTAGATGGATCTTACCGCAAACGATATTATCCCCTCGACCGGGGCTATAATTCTTTTTGTACTCATTGAATTCAGATCCATCTGCAATAGCTGCAATAACTTCGCGCACGTTGATACCACGATATGGATCGGATGGAAGCACCTTGTAGAGATGATCGTCTGCAGTTAAAGGCGGTTTTTCCTGCCGTCGGTCAATTTGAAGCTTTTGTGGAGGATCGAAGCTTAGTAGCTCCCGAAGTTTCTCAATTCCCTCATCCTGAGATTTTACAAAATGGTCGGCACCGCCGGAAATACCGGTGTGGACCTTTGCGCCTCCTAAATCTTCCATTGTGACTTCCTCTCCAATAGCGGATTTAACCATTGGCGGGCCGCCTAAAAAAGAATAGGATAGCTTATCAATCATGATGGACTCACAAGCCAGATAAACCGTGTAGGCGCCTCCTGCTGTGTTTCCCCCAGTACTCAGAGTGTATTGTTTCAATCCCTTGGCGGACATACGGCTCATATTATAGAAAAATCGACCAAACTGGCCTTGTCCTGGAAAAACCCTGTCCTGCATGGGAAGGAAGGCGCCTGCGGAATCCCCAATATAAACACACGGGATTTCACACTGTTCGGCTATATTCTGTGCGCGCAGGTGTTTTTTACAGTTGATCGGGTAGTATGCGCCGGCCTTAACGCGGCTATCATTTGCGATAACCATAACCCAATTACCGTGAATTTTTCCCAGGCCGGTAACCAATCCGGCTGAGGGTACGTCGGTGGTGGACTCATAATTGATACCAAATCCTGCTCCCCGGCTCAGTTCGAAAAATTCCGTCTCTTTGTCAATAAGTTGCCCGACTAATTCCCGCACCGGTTTTTTGCCCTGACGCTTCAAACGTTCTATCTGCTTTTGTCCACCTGCATTGTACGCTTTGTTCCACAGGTCAGTGATTTGTTTCTCTTCAGACAACCAATATGTTCTGTTGTTTTCATATTCTTTTTCGAATAATTTGTTCACAAGTATTTCCTCCGTTGGTTGTTCATGAATTCGCCAATGCAGCAGCACAGTGCCGACTCGTTTTTCAATGGCGTCAAACAAAAAGCCGATCTCAACTCTCCTGTGCTATCGCGCTTATGAAAAGCTTTGAAACTTCGTTGCCCACTTTGATCAGATCATATTTTCGATTAAAAATAATCCAAGGGATTAGAATATGATCGATGGACCCGAATAGTAAGGCTTTGTAAGCTGATGGGACAAGATCCTGCCTGAAACTTCCGCTTTTTTGACCGGCTATTATGGTTTTTTGGATCAATATAAAAATTTGATCCAAAATCTTATTGCTTTTTGAATAGTAAAAACTTTTATTAGGACGTAGCATCAATACTAATATTGTAGAATAATCACGATCTTTGTTGTGAAAATTGAATAATGAGTGGATAATTTTTTTCAGCTCGTTCTCTGGTGCATTGCCATTAATCTCGCACAGCAACTCGCCGAGTTTTCCCTCTGGAATATTAATAAGTAAATTTTCCTTGTTCTTGTAATAATCGTATATCGTTCCCTCAGCAACACAAGCCGTTCTGGCAATTTCTAAAATATTGGTGTCCTTGTAACCGAACTTGGCAAATAGACTTGTTGCGGCATTTATGATCTGTCGACGTTTGAGTTCCTTTTTATCGACCGGATGAATATTTCCCTGTTTGCAGCAAATTGCGTTGTAAATCAGGTCGAAAATATGTTCGGCCAGTTCCAGTGGACTATGGCCGTTTTTTACTGTCCAGTTAATAGCAACATGGTCGACCGTCCCAAGAATCATATCCCGGATTATTGTCTTGGATGAGGTGTTATAAAAAACACCCTCTGCCATTCCTTCCTCAATAATAGTAGTAAAAATTTTGCTGTAAGGTTTCAATTTTTCGTAAGCCGGCGAGTTGTAAAACCGAAGGTAGGACCGCGATTCAAGAATAATTTTAATTTCTTTGCGACTGGAAGAATATGACTTGCAGTGAAACCACACAGCTTTTCTGAGTTTATTAACAGCACCCTGGATTCCCTCAAGGTGGTCCATTAGACCGTCAGTGCAACTTATAAGAAACTCTTCTATAATCGAAAAGAGAATTTTTTCTTTGCTATTGAAACAGGTGTAAATCCCCGATGCACCCATTTGTGCACCCTTGGCGATCTCCGTAATCGTTGCCTGATCAAAGCCTTTTTCAGCAAAAATCTGAGTGGCGGAAACTAATATACTGGATCGTTTGTCCGGCACAACCCCATCTCCGGCATTTGTTGATGTTGCCATCTGCACTGGATTTCTTTGCAGAAATTAAAAAATCAGCAGAAGCCTCCGACAGAATACCATTCATTATAATCTCATAATCGAGTGCAATTCATATTGTATAAAGTATTCATTTGTCAATACCTTTGCGAGGCTTCTGATCGGCCAAAAAGTCTATCAAAGAGGACGTTTCGTCCGAAAAAGATGCGGCCACTTTCCAGTATGATTGTTTCATTGGTGTGAATCACACCGATCCCTTTTGTTTCTGCGAAGTAAGGTACGCACAACCGGGGCGCACCTATTGTCATTGCAGATGCTAACCATCTCTGGTATGGGACCTGTGGCATACTAATTGCGGAAGGCCAGGGGATGAAAAGAGATGATCCTAAACAGATATCAATTATTATTAAATGACATAAGCAGTAAACTTTGTAGGTGAGATAATAAAAATCTCTCCTTGAAAAAAACCAAGTCAATACCCACCGGAAAGGGAAGACAGACCTATGACTCAACAACTAAATGATCGAAAAGATGTTCAGTTCGTATTATTCGAACAATTAAAAATAGATGAATTAACACAGAGCAAGCTGTACGGTGATCTTAACCGCAAGACTTTTGATATGGTGTTGAACGAGGCCAGATCACTTGCGATCAAAGAGATTTTACCGACCGCTGTTATATGCGACCGGGAAGGCTGCACCTTTGAAAGCGGCAAGGTGAAGGTACCCGAGGTAGTACACCGCGTATACGATCTAATTAAAGAAGGGGAATGGATTGCTCTTTCCGATGATCTCGAAGCCGGCGGGCAGGGCATGCCGCTTACACTGTGGTCGGCTGCCATGGAGTTGTTTCACGGAGCAAATACGGCGATTGCCGCCTACCCCATGCTGGGCCACGGCGCCGGAAAGTTGGTAGAGGTTTTTGGAACGGAAAAACAAAAAGAGTTGTTTCTGGAAAAGCTTTACTCCGGTGAATGGGGGGGAACGATGGCTCTTACAGAACCCGATGCCGGATCGGATGTCGGGGCGTTGACTACATCGGCCGTGAAAAACGAGGACGGCACATACAACATTGTGGGCAACAAAATTTTTATCAGCGTGGCCGAACACGACATTACCGAAAACATCATTCATCCTGTTTTGGCCAGAGTGGAGGGCGCTCCCGCAGGAAGCGAGGGTATTTCCCTTTTCATCGTGCCCAAGATATGGGTCAATGAGGACGGCACTCTGGGAGAGCCTAATGATGTCGTGTGTACCGGTATCGAAGAAAAAATCGGTCTTCACGGTGGACCCACCTGCAGTCTTACGCTGGGAGGAAAAGGCCAATGCAGGGGATCGCTTCTCGGAGGGGAAAACAAGGGCCTTAGGGCCATGTTTCACATGATGAATGAAGAGCGGATTTCCGTGGCTATTCAGGCACTGGGAATGGCAAGCGCTGCAAACTTGTACGCCCTTAACTACGCGAGAGAAAGAAAGCAGGGGCGGCATCTTACCCGTATGGTGGACTCATCCGCGCCACAGGTCCCCATCATCCAACATCCGGATATTCGCAGGACACTTCTCTGGATGAAGGCGCAAATTGAAGGATTGCGCAGCCTGAACTACTATACGTCCCTTTGTATTGATAATGTAAAAATTGCAAAAAATGATGAGGAAAAACAGCGGCTTGAAGGAAGAATCGCTCTTTTGACCCCGATATGCAAGGCCTACACCACCGAACGGGCGTGTGAAATCTGCCTGCAGGCTATCCAGGTGTATGGCGGGTATGGCGTGTGCAAGGAGTACCCGGTCGAGCAAATTTTCAGGGATGTAAAAATCAGCACCATTTACGAAGGAACCACCGGTATCCAGTCTATGGACCTGCTCGGCAGGAAGATCGGCATGAAAAAGGGAAAGGTGTTCATGGATCTTCTGACCGATATAGGCCGGATGGCGTCCGAGGCGAAGGCTCTTCCCGATCTGAAGGATCTTGGGGAGGCTATGGAGGTAGCCATCGGTAAGTTCGGCAAAACCGCCATGCATCTTGGAAAAACAGCGGCTTCGCCTAAGGTTCTATCGGCATTTGCCCATGCCAATCCGTTCATGGATATTGCCGGAGACATTGTGGTCGCCTGGATGTTGCTCTGGAGAGCCATTACGGCCCAGCCGAAACTTGCGAAAATCCTGGGAGACGCCGATGATGAGAAGAAAATGAAAAAAATAGAGAAGAACAAGGATGCCGCCTTTTACGACGGCCAGATCAAGACCGCCCGTTACTTCATCAATTCCATGCTCCCCATAACCCTCGGTCGGATGGACGCTGTTCTGACCACGGATTCGTCCCCGGTGGATATTACCGACGCCGGCTTCGGTGGCTGAATCCATTACTAAGAAGGGGTAACGTGTCGTAGGGCTCGTCAGCCGGTGTTGAAAACTCCGCCTGCCTGATGAGCCCTGTTCCTCGTCAACGTTTAAATACGGCGGTGGAAAGATTCAGGCCATGTTTAATCCGGATCTTTTCCATCTATCTTATTTTCTCGATGCCCGCTCAATTGGGACGTTACGAACGGGGGTGTTTCGAGACAAAAAAGGAGTCAAGCATGGATGTTTTGCAGTATACGGATGCGCATCAGCAGTTCAGGGAGCACGCACGAACGTTTTTGGCCAACGAGGTCATACCTTTTGTGGACCAGTGGGAAAAAGACAAGATAGTTCCCAGGGACATCTGGCGGAGCATTGGAAAGGCAGGACTGTTGTGCACGACCGTTCCCGAGCTATATCAGGGGCCGGGCCACGATTTTCTCCACGCGGTGATTGTCAATGAAGAACTTTCCCGAACCAATCACTACGGCCTGATGGCGTCGCTTCACAGCGACATTATCGCGCCGTATATCGCCACTTTCGGTTCCGAGGAGCAAAAGCACAAATACCTTCCCGGCTGCGTATCCGGCGACATCGTCCTGGCTCTTGCCATGACGGAACCGGATGCCGGCAGCGATGTGGCTTCGATGACCGCGACAGCCGTCGAAGAAGGGGACGAAATCGTCATCGATGGGGCGAAGACGTTCATTTCCAACGGCATTCACTGCGATCTTGTTGTTGTTGCCGCCAAGGATCCCGCCGTGGAGAACCCGCACGCCGCCGTTTCCCTGTATCTTGTCGAAGACGGTACGCCGGGATTCAACAAGGGAAACAAGCTCGATAAAATGGGCATGTACAGCCAGGATACATCCGAGCTTTTCTTCTCCGGGTGCCGGATTCCAAAAGAGAATCTGCTTGGTACCAAAGGACAGGGTTTCATCATGCTTATGAAGAAACTGCAGCAGGAACGCCTGGTCTGCTCCATTATGGCGGTGGCGACTGCGGAACATGTCTGCCGGCAGATGCTTTCCCACTGCAAGACCAGCTCCGTTTCCGGCAAGCCCATATGCAAATCGCAGTCGATTCAGTTCAAGTTGGTCGAAATCGCTACGGATGTTCAAATCGGCAGGAGCTTTCTTGACCAGCTGATTGCCGATCACATGGAGGGCAAAGATGTCAATACGCAAACATCCATGGCGAAATACTGGACATGCGAGATGGTGAATCGGGTGGTGCGGGAAAGCCTGGATATCCTCGGCATGGAGGCTGTTACCGAGAACTGCCACCTGGTTAGAACATTCCGCGATGTGCGGGTAATGCCGATTTTTGCCGGAACCAGTGAAGTCATGAAGGTAATCGTGGCGAAAAACCTGGGATTTTAGGCCGGGAAAATGGTTTAAAAATAGGGACTTTTGATGCGGATCGCCTTGTATCCGAAAGGCGATCCGCATAGCGGCTAACGGATGGTTGGCGAACGTCGGCGGTATTCATCAGCTTTAGGAGGGTTTCATGGGGTTTGAACTCACAAGACCGCAAAAAGATATTCAAAAAGCGGTCAGGGAATATGTAAAAGGCGAATTTAAAAGAGAAGTTATTGAAGAACTGACAGAGAAAAATCAATTTCCCGAGGCGTTGTGGAAAAAGGCGGCGGACCTCGGCTTTATCGGCATCCATTTTCCTGAGACCTGTTCCGGCCAGGATCTGGGCCTTTTGGAAAACGCTCTTGTGGCTGAAGCACTTTGCACGGGGGATTCCACTGTGGGCGCAGGCTTGTCGCTATCCGGTTTTGCTTCCGAAACACTTTTACGGTTTGGCACCGAGGAACAAAAATCTACCTGGCTTCCAAAAGTGGCGGAAGGGGAGATCCTTTCCTGCGGTGCTTTCACGGAGTCAGGTTGCGGCTACGATCTGAACGTCAAGGGAACCACAGCCGTAAAAGACGGCGATCACTGGGTTATCAACGGATCAAAAAATTTCGTCATCAACAGCGGTCCACTGGCCGGCTTTTATATTGTTTTGTGCAGGACAAAAGCCGATGCAAAACCGGAAACAAATGGGCTGAGTCTGATTCTTGTCGAAAGCGACAGACCCGGAATTTCCATTAGTGATGTTGGTCCCAAAACAGGATTCAACCTTATGCATTGTGCTGATGTGGACTTTTCCGATGTGCAGGTACCGATCTCCAACACTATCGGCAAAGAGAACCGTGGTTTTTTTCATGCTTCCGACATCGTTTGCGAAAACCGTATTCTCATCGCGGCGCAGGCTGTCGGTATCGCTCAAGGGGCATATGATCGTGCGCTCTCCTATGTTAAATCACGAAAAATGTTCGGTCGCAAGCTCTCCCAATTTCAGGTTACCGAGCACAAGATTGCCGAAATGGCTGCTAAAATAGAAATGACAAGGCTCCTGGTGTATAAGGCGGCATCGAGCTGTGACGCCGGCCCGGTAGATCCGAAAATAGCATCCATGGCGAAAATGTGTGCAACCCGCGCAGCCATTGAAGTCGCCGACGAGGCGATTCAGCTCCTTGGCGGATATGGTTACATGACGGAGTATGAGGTCGAGCGCTATTATCGCGATGCAAAAATCACCCAAATTATTGAAGGCAGTTGTGAGACACAAAAGGACACTATCGCCGATGCACTTCTAAAAAAAAGGGGAAAGAACCGATAAAAAAGGGGCAGTCTGCTCAAAGAGAAGGAGATCCTCCCTGGACTGCAAGCCGGTACCGCTGATATTGTTTTTCAGACCACCGCCTATCTTCTGTTCAATTGATGCTTGTTCTCTTGGGAATGTTTGTTGACGGAACATCGATGATTCTGATAACAACACCCATCCTTTTATACTGGCGGCCGTCAACAAAACAATCAACATGGAAACGATTTTTCGTAATTCTTATCTTAACCTCTTAATATGAAAGGTTTATAAGCAATGGAAGCAAAACAGTGTATCGCCGCCGTTACCGGCGGTGCTTCGGGCCTGGGTGAAGCAACCGTAATGGACCTGCTTAATGGCGGGGCCAAGGTGGCCATTTTTGACTTCGATGCTAAAAAGGGCGAGGCCCTGTCGGAACGCCTCGGTTCGGATGTTGTTTTTTGCAAAACCGATGTATCCGATGAAAACAGCGTGCAAGAAGCCGTGAATTATACGGTATCTAGTTTTGGCGCGATTAATGTGCTGGTCAATTGCGCCGGAATTGGAGCGGCGGCAAAGGTGCTTGGAAAAAAAGGCCCTTTACCCATCGCCGGATTCGAGTCCGTAGTTAAGGTCAATCTTATCGGTACGATAAACACTATTCGTTTGGCTGCGGAAAAGATGATGGACAACACTCCCAATGATGACGGCGAACGAGGTGTAATTATCAACACCGCCTCAGTAGCAGCCTTTGACGGCCAGATCGGGCAAGCGGCCTACAGTGCTTCCAAGGCGGGTGTGGTAGGCATGACCCTTCCCATTGCAAGAGAATTCGCCGATTACGGCATCCGGGTCAACAC
Source organism: Desulfosarcina sp. (assembly GCA_030642405.1). GTDB lineage: Bacteria > Desulfobacterota > Desulfobacteria > Desulfobacterales > Desulfosarcinaceae > Desulfosarcina. The sequence continues at coordinate 3,930 of DAOWNV010000043.1, read as the reverse complement.
CATTGCTCCAGGCTTGTTTCTCACACCGATGCTTGCCGGACTACCGGAAAAGGTACAAAATGCGCTGGGCCAGATGGTGCCGTTTCCTAAGCGGCTGGGACGTCCGGCTGAGTTTGCACGGCTGGTCATGGAGATTGTGGAAAACACAATGCTTAACGGCGAAACCATCCGTCTGGATGGCGGTATTCGAATGGCCCCGAAATAAGACTCCGATGGTCCTTTTTGTCTGGGGGCACCTCCACCAATTAAAGGTGTTCCCGGCTTCAAACTATTGCCCTGGGAGATAAAAAATGAGAAGATGTGAAAAATGCAAATTTCGAGAAAAATATAATAGCAATCCTGACTCATTTCTGGGAAAACTATGGAAATGGCATACCGGATGGTGTCCTGGATGGAAGTCCTACTTGAAATCGCTGTCTGATGAGGATCGGCTCAAGATCAATAAAATATCGCCGTGACGTACGGTTATCAACGTGGACTGACGCGTAAAAAGCTGGTCACCACAGCCATTCACGCGTCGATTTATTCTAAAGGCTGGATTAAACCAGAGAAAAAGTCAAAACGTTAAGATTTTCGATGGCGTAAATGTCTCCTTTGACCACCTGGCTGCTGATTTCGACCTCTTTGCCGATTATTTCGGGACCGATCTTGCCGGGATCGGTAACCAGCAGATTACCCATCACCCACGGACCGTCCTGAGTTTCGACAAGGGCGACGATATATGGTGGCTGTGTACCCTCCGGACCGACGCGGATCACGGTAAATGTCCGAATAGTCCCTTTTTTGACTATCTCAGTTATCTTTGTGTCCGTTCCACCGCAATTGCGGCAAACCGCCTGGGGTGGAGTGGTGTACGTTTCGCATTTCCCGCAGACCGTCGCCGTCAGCCTGCCGTCGGTAAGTTCCTGTTGATATTGTTGAAAAGTGAAATCTGCCGGCATATTATCCTCTCCTCAATATAATGTTGCAAATCGTTCCAAAATCTCCTCCGAGCGTATCCACGACTCCGATTTTCGCACCATCCACTTGCCGGTCACCGGCTTCGCCTCGAAGCTGCTCGACAATTTCGACAACCTGGGCCGCGCCGGTTGCGCCGATTGGATGACCCTTGGCTTTAAGCCCACCTGACGGATTGATGGTAACGCCCTTGCCACCAAGCCTTGTCTCGCCTTTGGTCGCAGCGTCATAGCCTTCCCCAAATTCGTAAAAGCCGAGAGCCTCAATGGCCAGGATTTCGGCGATAGTAAAGCAATCATGCAGTTCACAAAGGTCTATATCTTTGGGTCCTATTCCAGCCTCTTTGTATGCATGTTTTATTGACGTCATCCTGGTTTTAACAATGGTCAAGTCCTGTTGGAAATTAAGCGGGCCTGCCGATGCCTGTCCGGTACCGACGATAAATACAGGTTTGTCCGTCATGCTTTTGATTTTGTCTGCCGATGCGATCACGACCGCAGCACTCCCATCCGAAAAGGGACAGCAGTCCAGAAGTTGCAAAGGGTCCGCTATCATCGGCCCTGAAAGTACCTTCTCAACAGTAATTTCCTTTGGGAAATGGGCTTTAGGGTTCTTCGCACCGTGGAAATGATTTTTTACGCTGACTTCCGCCATATGTTTTTTGAGTTTTTTCAACGGAATGTCATATTTGCTGCTGTACATATGGGCGGCCATTCCAAAAACTCCGGGAAACGTCAGCCCCGTGGGGGATTCGTACTGTGCATGGCATCCCATGGCAAATGTTCTTGTGGCCATGGGTGTGTCCATGATCGTTGTTCTCTCGGTCCCTCCCGCCAAGACCACGTCGTACACACCAGCACCTACGAGAAGGGCGGCATGTCGTATGGCCACGGTTGCTGTAGCGCAGGCCCCTTCGAACCGTGTCGCCGGTGAAGACATGGGAAGGCCTATGACGGAATGCGCAAATGGTGCCATGTGCATCTGTCCTTCCTCAAAGTCGCCTAAACAATTCCCGAAAAACAATGCGTCAATATCGCCGGGTTCTATGCTCGAATTTTGAATGGCTTCGAGCCCTGCTTCTGCGAACATGTCTACATTCGTTTTTTCGGAAACACCGAATTTTGTCATTCCTACACCTGCTACTGCCACCTCTCGCATTGTATTCTCCTTCTCTTTTTAGTATGGGTATTGCGAGTATTCTGCCTGATTTCAGCAATTCGCTTGCCAGATTACCACTGAACAAGATCGAATTCTATAGTTTTGTTTGATGGCGGCACGTGTGAGAAGGTGATTCAAATATTTAAGCACTCTTGAGGTGGGCGCAGACGTTATCCTGAAACCGCCGGTTATCGTTAAGTAGTGACACATAACAGACATTATGGCCGAAGACGAAGGCAAGCTGGCCGATAACTACCGTGGTTTCAACTTGTTCTGACGACATCGTGACCCTATGCCTGCATCAAAAGTTAGGTGTAAGCTCTGATCGAACCATCTTTAACAAACAAGCTGGGATAAAAACAGTACGAGAATTATTTCCTGAATTGGTGTATAGTTTGCAGAGGCTGTTACTGACAAAAAAACGCTAAAGGCGATAATTTGTCCGTTTTTCATTGCTTCCAAAGATAAAGGGCTCCAAAGGCTTCAACCTGGCGCCGGGAGATAGAGTACCATGCGTGACGAAAAAAAAAGGGTAACCGTAAGCAAGGACGCGATTGTCACCATGTGCTATGTTGTAAAGGACTTATCGGAATCGGTGCTTGACGATACGCATGCTTTAACGCCTGTAAAATTCGTATGTGGAGACGGAACATTTTTTTCGGAATTAGAAAGGCAAATCCAAGGAATGGGACCCGGTCAAAAACAGACGGTCCTGATTCCATCAGAGCTTGGATATGGGAAACGGAAAACGGAAAACACCTTAAAAATCCGTAGAAACGAAGTGCCGCAAGTGGATTGTGTCGTCGGTGGTTTGCTGCGAAGACTGAATGCAAAATTAGAAAGCGAAATATACACCATAACCGGTTACGTAGGAGAATGGTTGTTCCTGGACAAGAATCATCCCTGGGCGGGAAAAGATCTGCAGTACGATATTCGTATCATCGCAGTTGAACAGGGACCTTCGAAAGATTCGCCCTTTGAACAGTCAAAGCTGAGGGATTTATTCAAACCTTCCGGCAAAAAGGAAAGTGACGATGAAAAATGACAATTTCCACCGATAGCACCCAAAAAGAGGGTTTGGAAATGATTACCTCTTTAAATAGGGCTGCGGAACGAAGCCGGACTGGTGGGGATTTCAAGTCAGCATTGGAAAAACTGACCGCTGCTTTAGAGTTTTGTCCCGGCGTCTGCTCCACAAGGGCTGAAATTTTGAACAATATCGGTCATGTTCAGGTTTTTCTCGGAATGTTCGATGCGGCGCTGCTCAGTTTCGGCGAATCCGCAGGTATCCATGACGAAACCGGAAACCACATTGACCGAGGACGTCAGTTGGGAAATATCGGTTCGATATATCGCGATCAAAATAAATATGACAAGGCGCTGAACAGCTACAGTCAGTCGATAGCCGCCTTACGAAAGGAAGACCACCCCATTGATCTTGCAAATCAATATGGAAACCTCGCCTACATTCACGCCATGAAGGGAAATGTTGACGAAGCTGTTCAATGGTATGGACAGGCAAAGCAGCTATACCTGAAAACGGGTGAGAGAGAAAAGGCCGGTATGGTGAAAAACAATATCGACAAGCTATTGGCAGGATCCGGGAGGGTGGAATGAACGGGCTTACATTATCCGAAAAGTTTTTCCACGCCTTGGGGCGGCCGATGCTAGAACGCGAGATGGGCCTTGGCATGGACCGTATCGCCGCCGGACTCGTTGGGGATGGTTCGGAATGTTACGGTTTTGATGATAAAATATCCCGCGATCACGACTGGGGGCCCGGATTTTGTGTCTGGCTCCTTCGGGAAGACTATA
>DAOWNV010000213.1 GCA_030642405.1 Desulfosarcina sp. | reverse complement strand
TCTCACTGAGCGACTGGCCACAAGGGATTCAATTAGTAAGGAACAGGCAGCAACCATTCTTTCGAATCAGCTTCCGATAGAAGAAAAAAAGGGGTATGCCGACTACATAATTGATAATCATGGCTCTTTGGAAGAGACAAAAAAACAGGTAAGCGAGCTATGGGAAACTTTAAAAAAGACTCAACAGGAGATGATTGCCGGCAGAAAAAAATAACAACCCATATAAGGCGCTAATTTTAAGGCGCTAAATTCAGCGCCTTATTCTCATTGGCATCATGTATAAGGATGGTGCCCGGAGCGAGAATCGAACTCGCACGGAGCTTGGCTCCCCGAGATTTTAAGTCTCGTATGACTACCTATTCCATCATCCGGGCGTTTCACTATTGTGATGAACACAACAACCGTGCTTGTCAACTTTTGTCTGAACACATGCGTTACTTATTCAAAACATGTAAAGTTGACGTTTGAAGCAGCTAATAGCGGGAATCCGTCAAAAAGTCAAGAAAGACGAACCTGCTTTTTTTTCAATCGAACGGCATTCACCACACCGTGACATCGACAAGCAGTGGCGATCAATAACGTTCTGTTCGTGTTTTCAGTTGCGACCCTGTAAGCAGTCATGAAATCCTCGGGAATTATCCCGCCGACACCGGGAAGGAGTTGGTGACTTCGCACGACGATGGGAAGGACCCCCTGGAATTGGATGTCGCCCAACAATTTAAAAAGATCTTTGGGCCTGGGCCGTCCAGTAACGGTGCATCTATTTTCCGGTTCCGGACAATTATCCGGGCAGATAAAGTCTGCATGACTCGTATAGATTTGTCCGGTTTTTCCCTTCATCGGGTGCGGGAGCTGACTTTGCAAAAGTGTCGAAATTTCCATCGGTGTATGTGTGTATCTATCTTTGCTTTTCAGGACCAACCATTCGTAGACGACATGAACGGGAATGGCAGGCACGATCATGTCCACCGGTGCCTGTTCATTCAACATTTGAAACAACCAGTGTACTGCTTCTTTACGAATGAATACAATACGATCATCCGTGCCGGATAATTGGTTTTCATCTATCACTGTTATTGTTGCACCTGGTATGGATCGAGATATCCTGTCTACTGCAATTCGACCAAACCGGCCGGCACCCAGCACCCAGAAACGTTTGACACCGCCGAGCCTATCTTTTTGTTTCTTGTTATTCTTCATTGCATTTGATAGAAAACAAAGATGTGTGAGAATTAATCGCTTCGTAACAAACATGGAACAAAATGGTTACAAGAGCAAACGAACCCAACCTGATTCTGGCCTCCCAATCCCCAAGGCGCAGCTACCTTCTTGAACAGGCAGGTCTTACCTTTTCAGTAATACCCAGCCGCTTCGACGAGGACTCAATCCAATTGGCAATGCCTTCGGATTATGTAAAAACCTTAGCTGCCGCTAAAGCGAACGAGATTGCAGATCAACATCCCAGCGCCTGGGTTATCGGAGCGGATACGATTGTTACAATCGACCGCGAAATCCTCGGCAAACCGGAAAGTCCGGAAAAAGCCAGGCGGATGTTGAAACAACTTAGTGGTCAATCCCACTTCGTATACACAGGGTTTGCCATCATTTGCAAAAAAAAACAAGCCTGTATCATCGATGCCATAAAAACCGAGGTAACATTCAAAAACCTAACCGAAGAAGAGATCGACTGGTACATCCAGACAGGCGAACCTTTTGACAAAGCCGGTGCCTACGCAGTTCAGGGAATGGGAACCTTTCTGGTAAAAAGAATCAACGGCTCTTACACAAACGTAGTTGGACTTCCTGTTTGCGAAGTCATCGAGAACCTGATCAAAATGAACGTTGTGAAATTCGATGCCTAAAATACGAAAGGGCATTCACCGTGAAGCGAATTGTAAAGGACATTCACCAGCGGATTAATCGCGCTGCCGTTGGTTGTGGTAGAAAACCCGAAACCGTCAAACTTGTTGCGGTAAGCAAAACCGTGAGTTCGGAGCGGGTGTCCGAGGCCATTGATTCCGGAGTAACGATTTTGGGTGAAAATTATATTCAGGAAGCAAGGGAAAAGTTCAATAATCTTGTCGATCGACCGGTAAAATGGCATTTTATCGGTCATTTGCAGTCCAACAAAGCCAAATATGCAGTACGCATGTTTGACCTGATTCATTCCATTGATTCAATAAAACTTGCCAAAGCAGTGGATAAAGAGGCTCGTAAAATCGCTAAAGTACAGGATATTCTTATCCAGGTAAACATCAGTCAAGAAGAGACAAAAACGGGAGTTGGCGAAACCGAAACCCTCCAATTGGTCAAACAAATCAGCAACCTTGATAATGTCCGTCTTCTGGGTTTGATGACGATGCCTCCTTTTTTCAATGCTCCGGAAAAAACCCGCCCTTTTTTCAAGCAACTCTCCCAGATCAAGGAACAAATTGCCGGCCTCAATATTAAAGGGGTAGAGATGAAAGAACTCTCCATGGGGATGACCGGAGACTTCGAGGTAGCGATTGAAGAGGGCGCCACCTTTGTCCGCATCGGCACAGCCATCTTCGGTGCCCGCCGGTGAAGCTTCTTATTCATATCTGCTGCGGCCCATGCAGCATCTACCCGGTAAAACAACTGCGAGATGCCAGCCATGACGTTATGGGTTTTTTTTATCGCAACAACATCCATCCTTATACGGAGTGCATGCACAGGGAAGAGACTCTTCGTGCCTACGCTGAATCCATCTCCCTGAAAATGATCTATCAGTCAGGTTATGAAATTGAAGCATTTTTACGCAATGTGGCCTTTCGTGAAGCGGAGCGCTGTACCTATTGCTATCATGACCGGTTAACCACAACGGCTCAATTCGCAAAAAAGGGTAAATTCGAGGGTTTTACGACGACCCTTCTCTACAGCCGCTTCCAAAAGCATGATCTAATCAAATCCATTGGTGAAGCGGTTGGGCAAAAGATTGGTGTACCATTTTTCTATCAGGACTTTAGGGTTGGATGGAAAGAGGGAATCAATGAATCAAAACATCTCAATATGTATCGCCAGCCCTATTGCGGATGCATTTACAGTGAAAAAGATCGGTACTATAAAAAGCCAAAAGGATCAAACCCATAGCGGATCATCTTTTGGATAATTTCTTTTCAACCGCAAAAAACTGAAACTATGTTCGGAAATTTTATTTTTTTTATTGTTGCGCTGTTGATCTATTCCACCTTTCAACCATCGGAACAGACCAACTTTACACCGCTAAATACACTTATCCTTTTTTTTACCCTTACGCTCCTTTTCTTTCTTTTTTCAAAACGTCAATTCAAAAGGATTGTACGCCTTTCAAAAACACACAACCATCATGTGTTGGATCAACGTTTCTCCTCTTCAATGATGAGACAATCTATTCTGGCTATCGTTTTGTTCGCGGCTGATATTTATGGCCTAAACATCTCTTCCTTTTTCAGCAGGATAGAAATTTTCCAATCGATTCCTACCCTCGAAGCAGTTATTTTTTTAGCACTTTTCATTGGCTACCTTGCCATTATCTGGTCAAACGCTCATGAGGCCTATCAATGCATCTATCGGTCGGATCTCAGTCGCAAAGCATACGTAAAATCCAACATCGCATTCAGTGTTCCCATCCTTTTGCCCTGGCTTTTGCTTTCAGGCATATCCGACCTGATCCTTGCCCTTCCCTTCGAATTGCCCGGAAAAATCTTGTCGTCTCCTGAGGGAGAAATCGCCTACTTTTTATTTTTTCTGTTTGCTGTAGCTCTACTCGGCCCTTTGATCATACAGAAAATGTGGCGTTGCCGTCCATTAGAAGACGGTTTTTCTCGTCGACAGATAGAAAACCTTTGCTATCGAGCGAATATAAAATATGCGGACATCCTATACTGGCCCATTTTCGGAGGTCGTATGATCACCGCCGGAGTAATGGGACTGGTGAGCCGTTTCCGCTATATCCTTGTTACGGAAGCCTTACTGAGCATACTAAACCCTGAGGAATTAGATGCAGTCATCGCCCACGAAGTTGGCCATGTAAAAAAACACCATCTTTTTTTTTATCTCTTTTTCTTTATCGGCTACATGGTTATCGCCTATGCCACCTTCGACCTTATCGTTTACCTGATCATCTTCTCGGAACCTGTATACCGATTTTTGTTCACCACAGGTGTGAATCGAACCACAGTGACCACCGGATTGCTCAGTTTGGCTATTATTGTCAATTTTCTCATCTATTTTCGATTTCTTTTCGGTTATTTCATGCGTAATTTTGAGCGTCAGGCGGATGCTTTTGTCTATACTCTTTTCACAAATGCAACGCCCTTGATCTCCACGTTTGAAAAAATTGTGGCGGTCTCCGGCCAATCGCCTGAAAAACCCAACTGGCATCACTTCAGCATACATGAACGAGTAGGTTTTTTAAAACGGTGTGAGTTGGATCGTTCGTGGATTAAACGTCATGACAAAAAAGTTCGCATCAGCATTCTCACCTTTTTGACTGCCATGGTATTGGTAGGAATTGGTGGTTATCAGCTCAATTTCGGCCAGACCGGTAAATATCTCAACGAAAAGTTTTTTGAAACGGCAATAAAAAATGAAATTTCACATAACCATGAAAATAATGGTGAATTGTATGGTATGTTAGGGGATCTTTATTTTGGCCGCAATAGCTTTAAGCAGGCGGCAACCGCCTATCAAACCGCCCTTGATAAGCTGCCCGAAAGCGCTATTGTTCTAAACAACTTTGCATGGTTGCTATCAACCTGTGAAGACACGGACATTCGAGATCATAAACGAGCGCTGGTGTTGGCATCCAAAGCGGCAGCCATGGAAAAAGCCCCTCACATCATGGACACCCTGGCAGAAAGCCTCTTTGTCAATGGACGTATCCGTGAAGCAGTCCAGGCAGCAACAACAGCCCTGGATTTAGCCAAAACCAATCGAACATACTATAAAGGCCAGTTGGAAAAATTCCAAGCTGCTCTTGAAAAACCAACATCGAATTAAGAAATAAAATTAGGATTTTAAAAAACATGAGAACGAAGGTATTCGCCTC
>DAOWNV010000212.1 GCA_030642405.1 Desulfosarcina sp. | reverse complement strand
GCAACAGCTTCATTTGTTTATCTAAATTCATTTTCTCTCGCCTTCCGTATTGACGGGCTTGCCGCCTTTTTCCTGCTGGCTATCTTTGGCATCTGTTTACTGGCAGCCATTTACAGTTTTCACTATATGGACAACACGGAGAAATCCCTTCGGACAGCGTCTAATTACTTTTTTTTCAGTCTTCTGATCGCTTCTATGGCCCTTGTGGTAGCCGCCGACAACATAATTACCTTCCTTCTCGCCTGGGAAATCATGTCTCTCTCCTCTTTTTTTCTGGTGGTTTACGACTATCAGATTTTGGAGAACAGAAAGGCTGGATATATCTATTTTGTCTTTTCCCATATCGGCGCCATGTTTATCATTGCCTCGTTCGGGATTTTATACGGTTATTCCGGAAGCTTCGGCTTCGATTCTTCCGGCCTGACTGATACAGCCAAAATGGTTGTTTTTACTCTTGCGTTTATCGGTTTTGGCTCCAAGGCAGGGGTTTTCCCATTTCACGTCTGGTTACCTCACGCACACCCCGCGGCCCCCTCACACATCTCGGCCGTCATGTCCGGTGTAATGATCAAAACCGGTATCTACGGAATTCTCCGGATATACAGCATCTTGGAATTGCATACCCCGGCCATGGGAACCATGGTACTGGTCTTTGGTATAATTTCCGGCATTCTGGGAGTGGTCTATGCGTTGGGACAACATGACATCAAACGACTTTTGGCCTACCACAGTGTTGAGAACATCGGTATTATTTTAATCGGTATTGGTATCGGTATGATCGGAGTTGAAGCCAATAACCCAATCATGGCCGTTTTGGGGTTTTCCGGAGGTTTGTTCCATGTTCTCAATCACTCCATCTTCAAGTCTTTGCTTTTCATGGGTGCCGGTATGGTCCTCCATAAAACCGGTACCACGTCCATCGACGCCCTGGGTGGTCTGCTGAAAAATATGAAAGTCACCGGTGTGACTTTTCTCGTCGGGTCTCTGGCGATCTCCGGTCTACCGCCATTTAATGGTTTTGTTAGTGAGTTTTATATATATATGGGCAGTTTTAGAGGTGTGACCGCCCAAACCCCGGTCTTTGTTCTCAGCCTGTTGGCCATTGTAAGTTTGGCCGTTATCGGTGGGTTGGCGCTGGCCTGTTTTACCAAAGTTGTAGGCGTAGTTTTTCAAGGTGAACCCAGAAGCGGGGCAGCACAAAATGTGGATGAAAAAGGAGCGACCATGCTGTTTTCCATGGTGGTTCTGGCAGGCGCCTGTTTGGTCATTGGCGTTTATCCAGGCGCTTTCATGTTCATGACCCTTAAAGGGGTAGCGGCACTTGGGCTGGATTATGGCCGTATCCCAATGGAACCCTTTGCTCACTTTTCGGCCAACATAACCCTGGGGGCGACTCTCTTTCTCGCCTCACTGCTGATCCTGTTTGCCCTGCGTCGAATCGTTTATGCAAAAAAGCCCATTGGAAAAAGTGGAACCTGGGGGTGCGGGTTTACAAAACCCACAACCCGCATGCAGTATACCGGATCATCTTATGCTGCATCTATTCTGGAATTTTTCAGACCGGTAGCCCCTTTAGAGGAAAACCACCCCCCGGTAAGAGGACTATTCCCCCAAAAAACCCACTATCACAGCAGGGTACATGATATTATCGAACGACATCTGGAACAAATGGTTGTCAATCCCGTATTGTGGCTATTCGATAAGTTACGGTGGATCCAGCATGGAGACATTCACCTGTATATCGGCTACATTCTTCTTACCATAGTGGTTTTGCTGTTTTTCGTATAAAGGATTACCAGGTTTACGGAACAGATTCCAGTAGAGAGTATATGACAATGTTTTACACCAATGATTATGGAAATCACCTATGAATGAATCCGTTATACTATGGGCTTTTGCTTTGTTGACGGCACCCTTTTTCGCCGGCGTCATTTTTAAAGTGAAAGCGTTCTTCGGAGGCCGTAAAGGCTCTCCTGTACTCATCAACTACTACACGCTGTTCAAGCTGTTTAAAAAAGGTTCCGTATACAGCACCAGCACAACCTTTATTTTCAAAATAGGCCCTGTTGTTTCCCTCGGTGCTACCGCCACAATCCTGCTGTTCTTGCCCATAGCCGGCCATACCCCGGTGATCTCTTTTAACGGAGACGTGATTTTTATTTTATACCTGTTTGGGCTGGCCCGATTCTTTACCATCGCCGCAGCAATGGACACCGCTTCACCATTTGAAGGTATGGGGGCAGCTAGGGAGGCATATTTCCCCATCATCTGCGAAGCCGCCATGTTCATGATCCTGATCCTCTTCTACCGTCTCACCGGAGACCTTAGTTTTTCCGCCTATTTTGCAGGTGCACAGCCGTTTGGATTCTGGCAGACAGGCGGACCCACCATGTTTTTTGTCATCATCGCCTTTTTCATCATCTTGCTCACGGAAAATGCCCGAGTACCGGTGGACGACCCTGCAACGCATTTGGAACTGACTATGATCCATGAGGTTATGGTGTTGGATCACAGCGGCCCTGATTTGGGTTTCATCGAGATGGGTGCCTTTCTTAAATTGTTTTTCTATGCATCCATCGTTTCCCGGATGATCTTACCTTTCGAATTGGGCCATCCGTTATTGAACCTGGCCTTGTTTTCCATTGGCGTTTTGATCGTGTACGTGGCCGTGGGTGTAGTCGAATCGGTCACGGCCCGCTATCGAATGGACCGTGTACCCAAATTTGTTCTCACATCCTTTGCGCTGGCCTTTTTTGCAACCGTCATCACCCTGGAGCTTTTAAAATGAATCTACCGGCTGATACCATTTTGTCCATGGCACTGCTGTCGATCCTCTTCTCCTTTGGATCTAGCCGTCTTCCCGGACTGATCAAAGTTCTGGCCTTTCAGGGCGTCGTGGTATGCATCGTGCCATTGTTCCTTGACCAGGAAATGTCTACCGGCGGCATTGTCTTTACAATTGCCACTCTGGCTATCCGAGGCTTCATTATTCCCGGATGCATCTATCTTGCCATTAAAAAAGTCGCCATCGGAAGGGAAGTTGAACCCATTGTCGGTTTCCATGCCTCCATGCTGGTCGGACTTTTGCTCATCGTCGGTGCCTCTTTTGCAAGTCATCGCTTCGACATACCATCCAGCAGTATCAGCGTATTGTTACTCCCAACAGCCATATCATTGCTGGGTGCCGGCATGTTCCTGCTCATGGCGCGGCGTAACGCCATAGCCATGGTTCTGGGTTACATCATGATGGAAAACGGCATTTACCTGGTGGGCACTACATTCTCCGTTCGGGCCCGCCATATCGTGGAGTTCGGCATTCTGTTGGACGTACTTGCCGGCGTGATGATTATGGCCGTCATCCTTCAAAACATCAAACAAACCTTTGATGACGTAGATACGGCTCGATTGCGAACATTAAAGGAATAGGTGGTCATTTGATACTTGAGATCGTTTTTCTGATACCTTTTTTCACTGGCGCCGCTGCCTTATTTCTCCCAAATACGGTCGGGCAAGTTCTGCTGATACTCACCGGTGCAATCCATTTAATTCTTTCCGTCATGGTCTGGATTGGACAGCTGTCACCCATGCTTCCTGAGTTTTTTGCGGTGACACCGGAAGGACTGCTTTCCCTCTTGGTGATCTCTCTGCTCTTTTTCCTTATCTCCATTTACACAATCTCCTATCTCAAATTATCCGACATTCGTAAAAAAAACATCTTCACCGGCTCCATGCTGCTGTTCTTATCCACTATGACCATGGTCACCCTTTCCGACCATATAATGGTTATGTGGATTGCCATTGAGGCCACTACATTGGCCAGCGCCCCGCTGATCTATACCAACCGGTCTAAAGCCTCTCTTGAAGCTACCTGGAAATATGTTCTCATATGTTCGGTTGGTATAGCCATGGCCCTTTTGGGGTCGGTACTGGTCACTGTTTCCATGGACGTCGCCAAGCTGGATGCCCCTATCTCTTTTTCCGCCATGACCAAAGTCGCCGGCAGTATGGATCCAATGTGGCTCAAGGCAGGTTTTGTTTTCATTCTGGTAGGTTATGGAACAAAGATGGGACTTGCCCCCATGCACACCTGGCTTCCCGACGCCCACAGTGAGGCCCCAAGTCCGGCCTCAGCCCTGCTCTCCGGCGTTCTGCTGAACTGCGCCTACCTCGGTATCTTTAAAACTAACAAAATCATGCACGCGGCCGGGCTGGCTGATTTTTCAGGTCCCATTCTTATTGTATTCGGCTTGATTTCTATGATGGCCGCGGCCACATACATTCTTAAGCAAACCGAATACAAACGTATGCTGGCCTACTCCAGCATCGAAAATATGGGAATCATCGCCTTCGGCACCGGCATTGGGGGGCTTGGAGCCTACGGTGCCATGATCTGCCTGATTCACCACAGCCTGATCAAATCAAGCCTTTTTCTCACTTCAGGCAATATTCTACTAGGTTTCGGAAGCAGGTTGATTGATCAAGTAGGAGATCTGTTGGGCCGCATGCCTAAAACCTTTGTGGCTTTCTTTGGTGGTTTCGCCGGGATTTCCGGATTTCCGCCATTCGGTATCTTTATCGGTGAACTGTTGATCATCATAGGTGCTTTTCGTACCGGCAACTATCTTGAAGCAGGTTTGTTTATTTTCATCCTGTGTGTGATTTTTGCAGGATTTGCCAACAATATCATGAAGATTTCGTTTAACACCACGAAGGCCTCTCTTCGCATCAATGAATCAGCGGGCCTGGTGTGGCCCCAATACGTGCTACTATTTACCTCCCTGGTGCTCTGTTTCTGGATGCCGGATACGTTGTACCAGACAATTATCCATGCAGTGAATGCAATCGGGGGAGGATTGCAATAACCATGTATTTTAAATCCATCAAAAACGGCGAATCCGTTTCTGTCGCCAATGTCCCTCACCTCTCTTTCAAAGATTTCTCGACTCTGGCTGTAGACATCATTTCCGGTGGTGGCAAAGTAGTCCATTTTTTTGCCTTCCAGGTGGAAGACAACGTCCGCTTATGTGCCGTCCTGAGAACCGACGAACTTCTCGTAGCCATTTGTGACGCACCTGAGATCTATCCGGCATTGACG
>DAOWNV010000027.1 GCA_030642405.1 Desulfosarcina sp. | reverse complement strand
GTGGCTTTGGCTGCTTGGATGACAGGGATTCCGATGGTAATTTGTGAGCAGAACACGGTACCCGGTATCACCAACCGAATCCTTTTCCCGTTTGCAAAGCGGATCTATGTCAGTTTCGAAAATACGCGGGGAAAAATTGACCCGCAAAAATTGAGAATAACCGGCAATCCGATTCGACATAGTCTTTTTGAGGTCGAAAGTGTTGAAAAAAGTAAGAATAGGCCTTTTACGGTGCTGGTCGTCGGTGGGAGCCAGGGTGCCCAAGCCATTAATCGAGCGGTGGTGGATGCAATTCCATTAATTGAACGGCCTGAAAAAATCAGTTTCATTCACCAGACAGGCGCTGCAGATCGAAAAGAAGTGGAAAGAGCCTATAAAGATGGAGGAATCGATGCCCAGGTGAACGACTTTTTCCATGACATGGCATCTTGCTACAGTAGGGCGGATCTGGTCATTTGCCGCTCCGGCGCCACCACGATAGCTGAATTGACGGCTCTTGGAAAGGCGGCGTTGTTCATTCCCTATCCTTTTGCAGCAGACAATCATCAAGAACTCAATGCCAGGGAATTGGTCGATCAAGGGGCAGGGCGAATGGTTTTGGAAAAAGACCTGACAGGAGAAAGTTTGGTTCGAATCATCGACCGGTTTATTGAAAACCCTGATTTGTCGGCGACTATGGCATCCCGATCTAAACGGTTGGGAAAGCCCAATGCGGCAAAGGTGATCGTCGATGATTGCTATGAACTATTAGGGCATAAACAATGACACCATTTGTAAAACACCCGGTATTTACAGCTGATTACATGCGAGTTGGTCGATTATGTATTTGAAAAAGTATCATATCCATTTTGTAGGGATCGGTGGAATCGGCATGAGCGGTATCGCCGAACTGCTGTTGAATCTGGGGTATCGGGTTTCCGGGTCCGACGTGAAGGCTTCGGAAATCACGGAAAACCTGGCACGGTTGGGTGGCACCATTTCCATCGGCCATCGGGCTGAGCAGGTTGCAGACGCAGATGTGGTAGTTGTTTCTTCTGCGATTGATAAAAAGAATCCGGAAGTGGTGTGTGCAAGGCAGACTTCCACACCGGTAATTCCAAGGGCCGAGATGTTGGCGGAGCTTATGAGGTTGAAATACAGTGTTGCCATTGCCGGAGCCCATGGAAAGACTTCCACAACCTCTCTTGTTGCCAACGTTTTGACCGGCGGGGGATTGGATCCTACAGTGGTGATCGGCGGAAAGCTGAAGAGTCTCGGAAAAAATGCGGTTTTGGGTGGGGGGGACTTTATTGTTGCCGAGGCCGATGAAAGTGATGGTTCTTTTCTCAATTTCTCTCCGACTATTGCTGTAGTTACCAACATCGATCGGGAACACTTGGACTATTATGAGGATCTGGATGCCATCAAATCTGTTTTTCTCAATTTTCTCGACCGTATCCCTTTTTACGGCCTTGCCGTTCTCTGCCTTGACAACGAACCTCTTCAAAGCCTCATACCCCATGTAAAAAGGCGGTTGACCACATACGGGCTGACTGCACAGGCTGATTATCAGGCTATAAATATCCGTTTCGGTGAAATGAAAAGCAGCTTCACGGTTGTATACCGGGGTGAAAACTTGGGCGAGTTTCAATTGGCCATGCCTGGAACGCACAATGTATACAACGCACTGGCAGCCATTGCGGTGGGCCGTGAACTGGATATTCAACTGGATCCCATCAAGCGATCTTTGAAAACCGCAGAAGGTGTAGAGCGGAGGCTTGAAATCAAAGGGAAAATGAACGGGATCACCGTGGTGGATGACTATGGTCATCATCCAACGGAGATTCAGGTAACCCTTGAGGCGGTGGGAAGCAATTGGCCGGATTGTCGAAAAGTTGTGGTTTTTCAACCCCACCGATACTCCAGAACCCAGGTGTTGCTAAAAGAGTTCACCCGATCTTTCAACAATTGCGATGTCCTGGTAGTGCTGCCGATATACGCCGCCGGTGAAGCACCCATCGAAGGGGTAAGCGGAGATGTGCTGGCAGACTGTATTCGTTCTCATGGTCACCGGAGCGTCACCTGTGTGGGCGGAGCAAAAGCATGCCTCGACTACCTCACAAAGATTCTGTTGCCGGGAGATTTGCTGCTGACACTTGGTGCCGGCGATGTGTATCGAATAGGTGAAAAATTAGTTGAGGATGGAAAAAAAGAAAATGAAAAAAATCTTAGAGCTGTGAACACAGACCCTTGAACCGTGAACAATAAACCATATATACGAAAACCGGCACCATGCGTGAAAATCAACTAATTAAAAAAAAGATAGCTCGGCGGAACCAGTTTCGAAATCGGGTACGTCTCACCACTAAGATGCTTGTAGGTACGTCGATACTTATGGCGGTGAGTGGTGCTTTTATTTTTATTTATGACTATTTCAACCAGACGACACATTTCCAGGCACGTAGGATTACTGTATCCGGCCTAAAGCGGCTTGATCGGCAACAGCTTCTCACCATTGCCGGTATCAAAGAACCGGTGAATATCCTTTCCGTGAACCTGTCTGTGGCGCGCAAGCGTCTGTTGGCCGAACCATGGATTGCAGACGCGACGGTCCGCAGGAAAATCCCATCGGAACTTGTTATACATATTCGGGAGGAAAAGCCGTTGGCTATCCTGGAAATTGTGGACGGACAGTGTTTCATTATAAATGGTGCCGGCAAGGTGTTCAAAAGAACGGACAACCCGGAGAGTCTATATCTTCCTCGGGTAAAAGGTTTGGAGGTTTCGGATCTACCCGCCCAGGGTTTACCGGTGACCCGTTCTTTTCAGGCTGTAATGACCTTGTTTCGCCTGGCTTCGAAAAGAGACAGCCTTTTGCCGCTCAGCAAAATAAAAAATATTTTACTGGATCGTGAAATCGGGGCCACTGTTTTTCTTGATAAGGACAATCAAGCGGTGAAATTGGGATTCGGGCATTATGGAAAAAAGATTGAGGTGTTTGGGGAATTGATGGAGCGGTTGTGCAAGGTCCGGCGGCTTGCCGATGTTAAAGTTATCGATCTTTTTGATATCCATCGGATTGTGATCACGCCGGTTTTGCCCCATTCGGCAAGTTGAGTTTGCAAGGAGGTGAACGTTGCAGGAACATAGAGACGGGACGATAGTTGTCGGCTTGGATATCGGAACCACCAAAATCTGTGCTGTCGTGGGAGAAGTCGCAGGTCGTGATATCAATATTATCGGCATCGGCAGCCATCCATCTGTCGGTTTGAGAAAAGGCGTGGTGGTGAACATCGAATCCACGGTCGAGTCCATCAAAAAGGCTGTGGAGGAAGCGGAATTGATGGCCGGATGTGAGATCTCTTCCGTATATGCAGGAATTGCCGGCGGACACATTACAGGCTTCAACAGTCGGGGGATCGTAGCTATCAAGGGCCCGGAGATTACCGGACAGGATGTGGAACGGGTCATCGATGCTGCCAGAGCTGTGGCAATTCCTATGGATCGAGAAGTGATCCATGTTCTTCCACAAGAGTATATTGTGGATGAGCAGATCGGCATTCAAAATCCGGTTGGGATGGCCGGTGTCCGCCTGGAGGCGAAAATTCATATTGTTACCGGTGCTGTTACATCCGCCCACAACATCGTTAAGTGCGCCAACCGGGCAGGATTGGATGTGTGCGACATCGTGTTGGAGAGTCTTGCGTCCGGTGAAGCGGTTCTGGCCGAAGAGGAAAAACAGTTGGGCACCGGCCTGGTTGACCTTGGCGGCGGGACAAGCGATCTGGCAATCTTTTCAGGCAAACATATCAAGCATACCTTCGTGTTGGCCCTGGGAGGCGATAATCTCACCAACGATATTGCCATCGGAGTGCGGGCCCCTTTGAATGAGGCGGAGCGGATCAAACAAAAGTACGGTACCTGCAATGGCGCGGCAATAAGCCCGGATGAGACGATTGAGGTGCCTGGTATGGGTGGCCGGTTGGCGAGAAAGCTTCCCAGGCAGGTCCTCGGGGAAATTCTCGAGCCGCGAATGGAGGAAATTTTTACTCTGTTGCAGCGAGAGATATACCGGGCCGGTATGGAAAATAAAATCGTGTCCGGGATGGTACTTACTGGGGGAACATCCCTGTTGGACGGTGCAACGGATATCGCAGAGGCTATCTTTGGCGTCCCCACTAGGTTGGGAAGGCCCCGGGGCATCAGTGGGCTAACCGATGTTGTCAACAACCCCATGTATGCCACTGGAGTGGGGTTGGTCATTTACGGTGCCAAAAAGGAGCCTGAGAAAAAATTTCGCATTCGGGACAGGAATATTTTTAACAACCTGATTGCCCGGATGAAAAAATGGTTTATGGATGTCATCTGATAAAAAACAGTATCTTTTTAAAGAAAATGCCATTGATACAAAAAGGCGGTTGATTTTTTTTTAACCACAACATATAGTCTATAGTAACCTATACACACACCTATATGCTGTGGTTCCAACGAAATTATTGAGTTTTTCATTTTTACCCGTGAGTATGGTTCGATAAAATAATAAAGTAATGCCCGCAGGAATGCGTCACTGCAGGCAAATTAATAAAAGGGGGAAACGAATGACGGATATGTCCAAGTATTTGGAGAACGAAAATGCGGCTAAAATCAAAGTGATTGGTGTCGGCGGAGCAGGTGGCAACGCGATCAATAACATGATCGAAAGCGGTTTGAAGGGGGTAAAATTCATTACCGCCAACACCGATGCCCAGTCACTGGAAACGGCCCGGTCGGAAATGTGCATCCAACTGGGAACACAGATTACAGAAGGCCTTGGAGCCGGTTCCAATCCCCAGTTAGGTCGGGATGCCGCCCTCGAGAATGCGGAAATGCTCAAGGAGGCGTTGGCCGACTCGCACATGGTTTTCATTACGGCGGGTTTCGGTGGTGGTACGGGAACAGGTGCTGCACCAGTGATTGCCAAGCTTTGTAAGGAGATAGGCATCCTTACTGTGGCCGTTGTAACCAGACCTTTTTCTTTCGAAGGCAGAAAACGAGCCAAGCAGGCCGAGGAAGGAATCATAGAACTGAAAAAGGCTGCGGATACGGTGATCACGATCCCCAACGACAGGCTTCGCGGGTTGGCTTCCAAAAACGCAAAGATGGTGGACATGTTCAAACGGGCCGATGAAATTCTTCTTCATTCGGTCAAAGGAATCACCGATTTGATTATAAGGCCAGGGCTTGTCAACCTTGATTTTGCTGACGTGAAGACCACCATGTCCCGAGCCGGTATGGCCATTATGGGCATAGGTATTTCCAAGGGAGAAAACCGGGCATTAGAAGCCGCTGAAAGGGCCATTTCCCACCCCTTGCTTGAAGACATCAATATATCCGGCGCCAAGGGAGTACTGATAAACATCACTTCCAACAGCGACTTGACCATGGAAGAGATGACAGAGGCCTCTGAACGCATATACAACGAAGTGGGTGACGATGCGGATATTATCTGGGGGGCAGTGATCGATGACGATTTGGGTGAGGAGATGAGTGTCACGGTTATCGCCACTGGAATCGGTGAAGAAGATCACGAGCCGATAGCGGAGGTGGTGCCGACTAAGGTCGATCCCACCTACGGAGGAAAGGTCCGTGACATTACTCCCGCTGACCTGACCCGGTCGTCGCAATTGGACGAGCCGACGTTTATCCGCCGGCGTCAGACCGTCAACGAGAGGCCGACCAATGAACTGCACAGGGAGTACAAGGGCATTGTTATCGATAACGATGACCTTGATGTCCCTACCTTTTTAAGGAGAAAAGCGGATTAAGGTGTGATGGTTGACAATGGTAACCAGATCGCAATGGACCGGCAAGAATCGTTTGCCGTTTGAGCGGGGTGTTATCCAAAAGGTTGGCTCGGGCAGATATCGAGTGGCGTTAGTTTATCCCAATACCTACCATGTGGGTATGTCCAACCTTGGGTTTCAAACCGTGTACAGGCTTTTCAACGAACTTGATGGTGTGGTTTGTGAAAGAGCCTTTTTGCCGGATCGGGAGAGTGGTAAACCCCTGACAGTTAGAACGGTAGAGTCACAGACTCCGTTAAACAATTTTGACCTGATTGCCTTCTCGATTTCCTACGAAAACGACGCATTGGCCGTCCTTGTCATTCTCGATGCAGCAGGACTCCCCCTGTCGGCCGCTCGACGCGGCGCCCACTTCCCCCTTGTGTTGGCAGGGGGAGTCTTCTGTTTTCTCAACCCCGAACCTTTGTCTCTATTTGTCGATGCCTTTCTGATCGGTGAGGCCGAAGCTCTGATTCCCGGTTTTTCCCAAATCTTCGATCCAAAAGCGGATAAACTGAAAAATCTGACTGAACTGGCTCGTAATCTCCCAGGGTTTTACGTGCCTGCCTTTTACCAACCCCGGTACCGGAAAGACGGAACGCTGATAAGTTTCAAGCCGCTGATTGATGTTCCCGAAACGGTCCGGCGGCAGGTGGTGCCGGATTTGTCCAACCTGCCTACGGCGAGTACTATTTTAACTCCCGATACGACATTTAATGATACCTATCTTATTGAAGTGTCTCGAGGATGCCCCCATGGCTGTCGTTTTTGTGGCGCCGGGTATGTGTATCGGCCACCACGGTTTCGGCCCATTGATTTGCTGAGCCGACAGGTGGACGAGGGTTGT
Source organism: Desulfosarcina sp. (assembly GCA_030642405.1). Lineage (GTDB taxonomy): Bacteria > Desulfobacterota > Desulfobacteria > Desulfobacterales > Desulfosarcinaceae > Desulfosarcina. The sequence continues at coordinate 9,576 of DAOWNV010000027.1, read as the reverse complement.
GCGTTGACGGACCGAATCGGTTTAGTGGGGGCCGCCGTATCGGACCTGCCTGGTATTGGGCAATTGTGTGATAATAGAAAAAACCGTAATATTCGCTTCTCATTCAGCAGCCTGAGGGCCGATGCCCTGGACGGTTCCTTGGTTGACGCACTGAAGAAAAGCCGGGTAAAAACCGCAACCATTGCGCCGGATGCCGGGTCTGAGCGAATGCGGATTGTGATCAACAAAGGGATTACGGAAGAACAGGTGATCAATGCCGCTGAAATCCTGGTGGCTGCCGGCATTCCCAACCTGAAAATTTATTTCATGATCGGATTGCCCACGGAAACCGAAGAGGATGTGCACGCCATCGTGGATTTGGTCAAACAGATCAAACACAAGTTTCTTAACGCCAGCCGTAAAACGGGGTATATAGGCGACATCACGGTAAGCCTGAGTTCCTTCGTACCCAAACCATTTACCCCCTTTCAGTGGGCAGCTATGGACAAAGTCAAGACGTTAAAACAAAAAATAAAAACGGTCCGGACCGGACTGAAGAAAACCCCAAATGTTCGGGTGCATGCCGATGCGCCTCGATGGGCCTATGTTCAGGGCCTGATTGCACGCGGTGATCGCCAGGTGGCGGATATTTTGCTTCTGGCTCATAAAAATGGAGGCAATTGGCCGCAGACGTTCAAAGCGTCTTTGGTCGACCCTGCTTTTTATGTTCATCGGGAGAGAGGGGAAAAAGAGTCTTTTCCTTGGGATTTTATTGATCAGGGAATTGATAAATCCTTTCTGCTCAAGGAATATCACCAAGCACTGGCAGGGAAACCTTCGCCTCCGTGTCCGGCCGATCCGTCCAAGTGCAGTGTTTGCGGCGTTTGTGAAGGGCGGAAATCCATCGTACATAGTTGATGGCTGCCGGCAGCAGTAGATGACCGATGCTTGATAATAGAACTTTAAAAAGCCTCTATCTGTGAACCCTCAAGAGAGCGAATTGTTGTTGCCACTTCCCGGCAAAGTTTTCCCAATATCAGGCTATGGGCTTCGGCCAAATCATCCAACCCGCTACCGTTTATCGGTTCGGTAAGGTCTGTCCTGTGGGACAGGATCCGTGATACCTCTGTCCCGTCGGCAAGTGTCCACACGACACTAAGCATCATAGTCTTATCGGTTGATCCAATCAGTTCCAGGAATTGGAAAGAGAGGGTAATGTCCGGTTTCAACCCTACCTCCCAAGGCGCATTGATCACACGCGTATGAGGTAACAGCGTTTGCAGGTTTTTTCTTAGCAGTTGTTGCACCATGCGATCCGGATAGTCTGCCCACCGATGAAAGGATTCCATTTTTACCTGGTGGGAGCCGGTTCTGCGTACCATTTGTATACGATCGACCGTTCCGGGCAGGACGATGCTGCGAATGCCGATCATCGGAACCGGGTTGTCCTCTCCACCTCCGATGATTCGCGATTCAGTGGTTAGAGGAGACATGGTATAGTATGAAACTGAAGGTGTGATGGAACGGCAGCCGAAACAAGAGATCATTAGTAAACTCCCTAAGATCAGGAGGCGCAGAATTTTTCGGATCATTCTTTATTTCCTTTCCCGAATATAATAGCGTCAGGGTGTCGCTCCAACAAATCGGCCAGACCTTCCACCGTCCTGGCGGCATTTTGAAGGTCAATAATCAAGCGGTTCAAATTGTCAAGCATCGGCGCTCCTTCGCCGATTACAACGGCTGCATTTCCAATGGCTTCTTCAACACGGGCAAAGGACTTGCCGGCCTCGTCCAGCATATCATTAACCTTAGGCAGGGTTCCGTCATTGAAGTCAGTCGTTACCTTGCTGAGTTCAGCAAAGCTTTGATCGATATTGGCGATAGCGCTATCCAGAGTTTTGGAACCTGTCATGGTATCAACTTGCTGTGCGGCGTTTCGTATGTCTGCCAAGGTTTCTTCCAAGGGAAGGTTTTTGAAGCGATCAAGCATGCGTTTGACTGTAGCCGTAACTTCTTCCAGGGTATTGGGTATGGTAGGTAGAATCGGGTAGATATCATCCGTAAGTATCGTTTGGAATTTGTCATCGGGATGCATGCGCATGCTGACATAGACCTGGCCGGTGAGAAGGTTTCCCATCCGAAGTTGGGCCCGCAGTCCTTTTTCAACCAGCTTTTCAATCAGTTTGTACTCAGTCATGGGCTTTTCACCTGAAAAATCGATCCGGTCAGGCTCGATGGCAATGAGCACCGGAATCCTAAATGTCAGCTTGTCCTGGTCGAACAACAGTCGTACACTGATTACCTCTCCGATCTTGATGCCATAAAATTCAATCGGAGCGCCTGCTGAAAGGCCTCGGACCGTTTCTTCGACATACAGAAGGTAGTGCTCCCGGTAAGCATATGTAGCTGCATTGGCCGTATCCCGGTTGACATGCAGGGTGAAAACGTGGAGATCTACCGCCGATGGTGACGTCCTTTGGGATTCAGGAGTGAAGAAAGCGATACCTCCCACCAGCAAGCTTGCTATCGAAGGCGTATCTATCCGGATTCCGTTAGCTTCAATTTTTACATCCAGGCCACTGGCGTTATAAAAACGAGACCCCCTTTTCACTTGCTTGTGATAGGGCGCTTCAACGAAAAATTCGAGAAATACATTCGTTCCGTCTTCAGCCATTCCAACATTGGTGATGCGGCCCACCTTGACCTGGCGATAGTAAACCGGAGAGCCGATATCCAAAGAACCAAGTTGCTCGGCCTGTAGCTTGAACTGGCGCCCCGGTTCATTTTTAGAAATGGGTGGCGGTTTTTCCATTCCTTCGAACCTGGATGTGGTTTCGCCATCTATCAATCCAGGTATCATACCAATATAGGCGCCGGAAAAAAGGGTTCCGATACCTGTGACTTCTCCTGCGGCAACTCTTGCCCGTACAACCCAAAACTGGGTGTCCTTTGTTAAATACTCGGTAACCTCACGGCTCATGGACGCCGTAACGATCACTTGTGAAAGGTCTTTGCTCAACGCGATTGTTTTAACTTTGCCGACCGTAACCTCTTTATATTTAATTTCAGTCTTTCCGGGCATCAGCCCCTCGGCTGATTCAAAGACAATAGTAATCGTAGGGCCTGTCTCCCGGATCGCTTTTACGGACAGCCACAAACCGATAATAACGGCAATCAGTGGAATGAGCCAGACAATGGAAAAACGTGTATTGTTTTGAATTTTCGGTTCTGCAACAGGTCCATTGACGATTGTTTCAGCAGGTGGTCGATTCATCGTTTTTCTCCATTGCGTCCCAGATCAAACGTGGATCGAAAGTCATGGCGGCAAACATTGTAATGACCACAACAACCCCGAAATACATGGCACCGGGACCGGCTTCGATTGTAGTCATGTATCCCATTCGGACCAGTGCCACCAAAACAGTCACCACAAATACGTCTAACATTGACCAGCGCCCTACCAACTCCGTCATGCGATAAAGAACGGTTCGATCTTTGGGGCGCCAACTAGTACCTTTTTGAACGGATAGCAGCAGACCACATAAGATGATCAATTTTGAAATCGGGACAACAATGCTGGCAACAAAGATAATCAACCCAACTCCCAATGAACCGGTCTGCATAAAGTAGATCACTCCGCTCATAATCGTGTCGGATTGCGTGCTACCCATATAGGTGGTAATTGTAACCGGTAAAAGGTTCGCCGGAAGATAGAAAATCATGGCCGCGATGACCAGTGCCCAAGTCCGTTTGATACTGTTAGGTTTTCTTATGTGGAGACGGGTATTGCATCTGGGGCATCGAACGGAACCGGTAAAAGCATTGGACGGTCGGCGGACCAGCAAGCTGCATCCATGGCAGTTGAATAGTCCGGCTTTGATAGCCGTTTGAGGTGGATGCACAGATGTTGTTTTCATTGGTCCATTTTTTTCCATACCAGGCCGGGATCCAAAGATACGTTTACCGCGGCCAGGGCACATACCAATGCAAGGAAAGAGAACAGTGCCGTGCCGGGAATAATCGTTGCCATCTTTGCAAGCTTTACCACAGACACCAGGATTCCAAGAAGGAAGACTTCGGTCATGCTCCATGGACGAAGGATCAAGGCCAGTCTGAACATTCGGCGGCGAGCCGGCAGATGATATCCACGCTTTAGAGAGAGTAGGACGTAAACAAGGGCGCAGAGCAGAACAAAGGGAACCAGAATACCGGTAAGAAGGACCAGAGCGGCCAGTCCCATCATACTTTGCTTAACAAGCATTATTACACCGGTAATGAGGGTGGTGTTCAAAACCACCCCCTGGGACTCCAGGGATAAAAACGGGTATAGATTCGCGAGGAACAAAAGGATTATACCGGCAATAGAAAAAGCCAACGATCGGTCAATGGAGTTGGGGCGATGAGCAACCAACACCGCACCGCACCGGCTGCACCGAGCCCTGCTTTTTTCCGGCAACGCCGGAACTCGGTGCAACAGGTCGCATCCATGACAGGCCATTAGTGTTGTTTCATTTAGTGTTGTCTCATTGGCCAAAGGGTGCTCTCTACGTATGTGGTTTTCAAATACCCTTTAAGGATTGGGTAATTAATTTCATTCACAATCCTAAATACCACCATTTTATAAAAAGTCCAAACCAAACACACGGGATGATAAATAAATCAGGGTGCGGCATTTTGAATTAAAAAGTTGAACCCACAGGCAAACATCTTTTGTTCCTACATCAGATCCTCTATTAAGTCGTCAAGGGTTTCCTGCAAACAATCATCATCGGTCAATGGCTGACACATAGCTGCCGTACATGCCGCATTGAAGGGGATGCCGTGACGAATGAGCATGGCGGCATAAATGAGAAGACGGGTGGAGGCTCCTTCGGAAAGCCCCTGCTCCCGAATGTTGCGAATTTTCCCGGCCAATGTAACGAGACGGGCTGCCGTGTCGGGGTCCACATTCCCTTCGGTTGCTACGATTCGGGTTTCCTGGTCCGGATTTGGATAATCGAAGGAGAGTGCAACGAAACGCTGTCGTGTACTTTGCTTCAGGTCTTTGAGAACGGATTGGTATCCCGGGTTGTAAGAGATGACCATTTGAAACATGGGGTGGGCCTGGACGACCTCCCCTTTTTTGTCGATTGAAAGTGTTCGACGGTTATCCGTCAGTGGATGGATGACAACGGTCGTATCTTTTCGGGCTTCGACCACCTCGTCCAGATAACAGATAGCTCCCATACGTACGGCCCGGGTAAGGGGGCCGTCAACCCAAACGGTTTCGTCATTTTTTAAAATGTACCGTCCTATGAGATCCGAGGCAAAGAGATCTTCATGGCAGGCTACGGTGATCAAAGGACGTTTGAGTTTAAATGCCATATATTCGACAAATCGGGTTTTGCCGCATCCGGTGGGACCTTTCAGCATCACAGGTAGTTGTGCCGAAGCGGCGGCCTCGAACATTCGGATTTCATCACCGGTTTCCAGATAAAAAGGTTCTGTTTCAATGGCGTATGACTTTGACGAGTGGCTTGTCTCTTGCATTGAATTGTCCTGGTTTGTTTGCAGAAGGTATTCCGGAAACCGGTGTTCCGCTTTACGGAATTGGCTATAAAACGATGTGTTTATTTAATCCAGTTCAAATGCGGTTATCCTACCATACCGGGTGTCTGTGTTTGACATTGCTTATTATCGCACATATACTAATGGAATTTTCACAATAAAGAAAGCAACATAGTATCGATGAACGAAAAATACAATACAGAGATGGTTCACCAGTTGGAATACGATGGAAAGCACATTACGTTAGTTGGCACTGCGCATGTATCAAAAGATAGCGTGGATCTGGTGAAAACGGTCATTGAAGACATCAAGCCCGATACGGTCTGTGTGGAGCTTTGCGAGAGTAGGGCACAGGCGATCCGCCAGAAGGATCGCTGGCAGGAAATGGATATTGTCAAAGTCATCAAAGAGAAAAAGGCTTTTCTTCTGCTTTCCAATCTGATGTTGGCATCTTTTCAAAAACGCATTGCCGATCGTCTGGAAGTTTCTCCAGGCCAGGAAATGATTCAGGCCATGGAGTCGGCTCAATTAGTTGATGCTGACGTACATCTGGCTGACCGGGATATTCGAACCACTCTTTCCCGGACCTGGCGAAAAATGGGGCTGTGGGGAAAAATCAAGCTGATTTTCCAATTGATTTTGTCTTTGGGAGAAGTCGAGGAGATCAGCGAAGCCGATATTGAAAAAATGAAACAGCAGGACATGCTTGCGTCGATTCTGGAGGAGGTAGGTGATTCAATGCCTCAGGTTATGAACACATTGATTGACGAAAGAGACAGATATTTGACGGAGAAAATCCGTACGGCACCCGGACAGTCTGTTGTTGCTGTGGTAGGTGCAGGTCACGTACCGGGTATGAAGCGCTACTGGAATCAGCCCATCGACCTTGTACCTTTGGAAACGTTACCGCCGAAAAGTCGTTTGTCCGGGTTTTTGAAATGGTTTATTCCTATCAGCATCTGTTCATTGATAATTTATGGTTTTTTTCGAAACGGGACTGATGCCGGTGCGGATATGATTACCTGGTGGATCCTGGCCAACGGTGCCCTCGCCGGAATGGGCGCACTCATTGCTCTGGGACACCCGCTGACGGTACTTGCATCCATATTGGCGGCGCCATTGACTTCCTTGAACCCGATGATTGCAGCCGGATGGGTCTCAGGGCTCGTAGAGGCTTATTCGCGAAAGCCAAAAGTTAAAGATTTTGAAAATCTCTCCAGTGATATCCTTTCCGTCAGAGGCTTTTGGCGGAACAAGGTAACCCGCGTTCTACTGGTTGTAGTGTTCACTAATTTGGGAAGTTCAGTTGGGACTTTTATCGCCATACCCATTATGATGAAATACATTTAGAGCGGAAGACGCTAAGGATTGGGGATAAAATTATTTCCCCATAATAAAATTCACAATCCTAAGCCGGCGGCAAAAGGTTTTTCACCCCTATCTTTCCTGTGCCGTCTTCACAACCGTTCGTTGGTATACTTCTCCGTTGGCCAGACGATGGGTTGTTTTTACCGTTTTAATCAATCCTTTGGCAAAGTTTTGAATACATTCAGGATAAAGCAACCATTCCTGCTCCAATCCTTTACGTTTTACATCTTCAAGGGTATCGGTCTCCAAAATGGGAAAGGTCCGCTGGCCGATAATGGGGCCTGAATCCTCTCCGTAGTCGATGAAATGAACGGTGCATCCGCCTGCCTTGCAGCCATAGCGGAAGGTATCGCCGTAACCGTCAACACCGGGAAATGACGGAAGGATTGCAGGGTGGATGTTCATAATGCGCGGATTGTTGGGATCTGTATTGAATCGATCTATAAAATATGGTGTCAGATTGCGCATAAAGCCGGCAAGGACCAAAAGGTTAACCGGAGCGAAACTATTGATTTTAGACAGCAGTTTTTTTTCCGCCGCGGCCCGGGTGTAGAAAAAGGCCCGGACACGCTCTTCTATGGCATCGGAATGAAAAAGGTGCTGATTGGCAACAATCTCAGAGTAAGCGAAATCATCCGGCAGGGGAAATTGATCAGGATTATTCCGGTAGGATTGAACAAACGGCCCGTATTCCACCACGAAACTGGGGATATGGTGCTTGTTGGCTCGTTCCAGTCCTTTTACGTTCGGATGATCCGATCCTACAAAAACCATGTCTCCGTTGATGCGGCCGTCTTCACAGGCATCGATGATGGCTTGAAGGTTGGTTCCGCCTCCTGAAATCAGTGCGCCGATACGAATATTACCCCCCATACGTGCCCCCTTTTTTTGCTTTGATGTTTTCGGTACCCGCTGCTTTGTTATGTTCTAAAAAGGAGGTAGCAGAGACAGCGGGTAAATGTCAATTTCCGGTCTTTTCGAAACAAGGGCGGTTATCCTGCGGTGTCTTTTAACTTTGGTTGACAAGCTATAGGGTTGATATTATCTTTGTTGAAATTTTAAGGTCTCACCAACACCCATTGAAAGGATATCCCATCATGGCAGAAAGTATCAAGGAAGTAGCTGACAGTAGCTTTGATGAAGAGGTACTCAAAAGTGATAAACCCACTGTTGTGGATTTCTGGGCTCCCTGGTGCGGCCCCTGCAAAGCTATTGGCCCAATGCTTGACGAATTGGCACAAGTCTATGGTGACAAAGTAAAATTCACCAAATGCAATGTTGATGACAACCCGCTGACTCCGGGAAAATTCGGTATCAAGGCGATTCCCACTCTGATCTTTTTCAAAGATGGCGAAGTGGCGGAACAGATCACCGGAATGGTTGCAAAGTCCAAACTGGAAGATGCTCTGGAGAGTGTAATCTCTTGATGTAAAGCCCTTTTTATAAAATATCGATTAACTGGCGGTGGACCAAACATGGACTCCGCCGGTTGTCGTTCGGTTGCACCCATCCAGTAACGGCTATTTTTCCAAAAAACCGTGACCAGCTCAAAAATGATCCGTTGAACATCAACCATATGTTCTTGTTTTTTTAAGAAAACTTGAACTCGGATAAAATGCCCCGTGCCTGGATGTTCACCGAGAAGAAAGATTGTTGTTATGAGACGGTGGTTGATTGTCTGTGTAAGTACGCTACTGGTCATGACCGGTTGTGCCTGGCTTGAATCTGAAGAGGAAAAAACCGCTGAAGAGCTGATTCAAGACGGTGTTGCTGATTTCAAAGATGGCAACTATCAGGATGCCATCGAATCATTTGAAAGACTGCGGGACTGGTACCCTTTTTCCAAATACGCCATTCTGGCGGAACTGAAGATCGCCGATGCCTACTACAATAATGAATCATATGAGGACGCCATATTGGCCTATGAAGAATTTGAGCAGCTCCATCCCCGTAACGAGGCCGTACCCTATGTGATATACCGGACTGGTCGATCTTACTTCAACCAGATCGATACTATTGACAGGGATCAATCCAATGCCGTCCATGCACTGGAAACGTATCGCCGGCTGGTTCAGCAATACCCTGATGATGCCTATGCCGCCATGGCCGGCAGCGACATGGTCTCTTGTTACAAAAGCCTGTCCGGCCACGAATTTTACGTTGGTATATTCTATTATAAAAATATGAAATACAAAGCCGCCAAAAAGCGATTCGAGGCGGTGATCGAAAATTATCCGGATGTTGGCTATCACTATGAAGCCTTGACCTATCTTTCTAATTGCGAGGCCTGGATCCAGTCCCGGATTCAGCCACCGAAAATCCCGTCGGCACCATGAAACAAGAGGGGTTAAGTCTACTCTTGACAATTTTTCGAGCTGTGCAGTTAGATAGTAGCGGTTAGCCTGAAAAGGCTCAAAGAGGGAATTCAACGTTTCAAACTTTAGTTCTCTGTGCTCTCTGTGGTTTTAATTTATTCTCAGCGATCATCCTCGCGCACAAATTGCTACAGCAATCAGAAAAGTTAATGCCAAAATCAAAAAACCGGCTACCGACAAGTGGGTGCACACAAAAGAAGAACACCGTTTAATAACAGTAGAAAAAGACGAAAATGCACTTTCTGAAGAATCTCTTTTGGATGGCTGCTATGTCATTAAATCAGATGTCCCAAGAAAAGATGCCGAT
>DAOWNV010000203.1 GCA_030642405.1 Desulfosarcina sp. | reverse complement strand
ATTTCATCCCCAATCCTAAACAACAGGGACAAATGATTTGAAAAAAGCGTCGCAAGGTGAAAAGCAGGTAAATAGACGCATGTACGCGATCAGCATCTCCTTAGCTGTATCCGTACTGTTGATGGCTGCTAAATTCTATACCTTTCACATTACCCGCTCTTCCGCTGTATTGTCCGATGCACTGGAATCCATCATCAACATAGCCGCAGCCGGTTTCGCAATGGTAAGTATCTGGATGGCCGCCCAACCAGCTGATTCGGATCATCCTTATGGTCACGGTAAAATTGAGTATTTTTCAGCCGGTTTTGAAGGTGCGTTGATCATTGTTGCTGCAATCGGTATATTCAAGACCGGCCTTTCTCACTTGGTAACGCCAAAACCCCTGGTCAACCTTGAAATGGGCCTGACTATTTTAGTCGGTGCCTCGTTTATCAATTTGTTGCTCGGTATAGGACTCATTAAGGTTGGAAAAAAAAACGATTCATTTGCATTGATTGCCGACGGAAAGCATGTGCTTACGGACGTATACACATCAGCGGGTGTTGTGGCAGGCCTCTTTCTGGTCCGATACACGGGTTGGATGTGGATGGATGGCGTCATTGCTTGCCTCGTCGGTATCAGCATCCTTTTTACAGGCCTTCAATTGATACGGCAAAGCTATTCGGTATTGATGCATACATCTGATCCAAAATTGTTGGAAACCATTTCTCAATTGCTGAAAGAAAACCGCAATCCAAATTGGATCGATGTTCATCAGCTTCGAGCGTGGCACAGCGGAAATTTCGTCAATATTGATCTTCACCTGGTGTTGCCCAGGGATTTTCAGCTTGATCAGGCCCATGCTGAAGCAAATTCATTGGAGAAGGTGCTGGTTGAGCACTTCGAGGGCAACGCGGCTGTCCTGGTTCATATGGATCCATGTGGAAACCGTTTATCGGATGACAAAAATGGCCCATGTTGGAATTCATGTTCTGAACGACCCTTTTTAGGACAACATCTTGAAAAAAGTTCACCACGGTTTATTAAACTGGGTACGGAAAAATAAATCGCAAGGATAGGATTTGGTGTTAAGAGAACAAGTGATTACTTTTGAAATGTACAATTAATCAAATAACGAATGCCAAGGAAAAAAAGGCAAGGAAGATAGTCTGATGAAAAAGAAAATCAGTTTAAGAAACATGCGGATCAACCAGACGGGACAGGTGGCATCGATAAAAGCCAATGGTGAACTGGGAAGGCGCATCCGCGATATGGGCCTGGTCACCGGGGCAAAAATCACCGTTCAAGGCCGTGCGCCACTAAACGACCCCGTCTCTTTGCGTATCATGGGATTCACGCTCACCCTGAGAAACAATGAAGCTGATTTTATTACAATAGAGGTAGACGAATAGTGGCAGAGACGGTGATAGCACTAGCAGGTAATCCCAACTCAGGAAAAACAACCCTGTTTAACGCTTTTACCGGATCCCACCAGCATGTAGGCAATTACCCCGGCGTAACGGTGGAAAAAAAAGAGGGCTATTATTCCCACAACAGCCGGCAATATAAAATCGTCGATCTACCGGGTACATACTCTATGACCGCATACTCCATGGAGGAACTCGTTGCCAGAGATTATCTGGTAAATGAAAAGCCGGCGCTTGTCATTAATATTGTCGATGCTGCCAACCTTGAACGCAACCTCTATCTATCCGTACAATTTATGGAGATGGGCGTTCCCATTCTCATTGCCCTGAATATGATCGATGTCGCAAAAAACCGTGGAATCATGATCGACACGCAAGCACTCAGCGATATCATGGGTTTACCTGTTGTGCCGACCATCGCCAGACGAGGAGAAGGCCGCGAAGATCTTTCCCGGGTAGTAGAACGGATGATCGATAAACAGTCTCAAACCGTACCGCTCAATATTTCCTATGGAAGTGATGTTGATCAGGCTCTCGATGAAATGGAAAAACTCATCACTGTGGCAAATTTTCTGACCGATCTATACCCACCTCGCTGGACGGCACTGAAATATCTTGAAAGTGATGAGCAAATCATAACCATAGGACGACAGACCGATTCCGAACTATCTCGAAACCTGGAAGACAAACGCCGTCGTCTTACTCACCATCTTGAAAATACAATGGATCTTCATCCCGAAGAAGTCATTGCCGATCATCGTTATGGATTCATACGGTCCCTGCTGGTAAAAAACGTTGTAACCATTGAAAAAGATCAGGACCGGCTCTTTCTTTCGGATCGGATCGATAAGGTGCTCACCAATAGGTTTGCAGGGCCGCTTATCATGGCTGCCGTGCTTTTCGGTTTGTATCACATAACCTTTACCTACAGTGAGTATCCGGTACAATGGCTGAATTCCTTTTTTGGCTGGCTTAGCAGCCTGGTTGATGTTTTTGTCCCGGACGGGTTAGTCAAGTCCATGATCGTTTCCGGTGTGATTGACGGTGTCGGAGGGGTCCTTGGGTTCGTTCCGTTGATCATGTTCATGTTTTTCGGTATCTCTTTTTTGGAAGATTCCGGCTATATGGCGCGTGTTGCTTACATGCTTGACCGTGTATTTCGTATCTTCGGGCTTCACGGTACCTCTGTGATGGCGTTCATCGTTTCAGGCGGGATTGCAGGTGGCTGTGCCGTTCCAGGTATCATGGCCACGCGGACGTTGCGATCTCCCAAGGAGCGTCTGGCAACGATTCTGACGGTGCCGTTTATGAATTGCGGTGCCAAACTTCCCGTTTTCGCTTTGCTGACGGCGGCCTTTTTTTCGAACAATCAGGCCATGGTCATGTTTATCATCACCATTGGGGCCTGGGTTGGCGCTCTCCTGGTGGCAAAACTGCTTCGTAGTACGGTGATCAGGGGCGAACCGACACCCTTTGTCATGGAACTACCCCCTTATCGTCTTCCCACGTTTAAAGGGTTGTGTATTCATACATGGGAACGAACGTGGCAGTACATTAAAAAAGCCGGAACCGTAATTCTTGGGATTTCCATTATCCTTTGGGCATTGATGACGTTTCCGAACTTGCCGCAATCCGAAACAGGGCAATTTGAAAGCCAGCGTAAAACACTGCAAATAGAAGCACCTGAAGCAACCGGCAATCCTGGCTTGCAGGAACAACTTGCACTAATTGATGCCGCTGAAGCCGAGTCAGCCTTGAGATATTCCTTTGCGGGCCGAATTGGAACCAGACTAGAATATATATCACAATGGGCTGGGTTCGACTGGCGAACCAACATTGCCCTGGTGGGTGGATTTGCCGCTAAGGAAGTGGTCGTTTCAACGCTGGGAACCGCCTACTCCTTGGGTGAAGTAGCCCCTGAAAAAAGTGGTTCTCTTGCCGATCAGTTAGCTGCTGCACCAGGTTGGCGGCCGTTAACGGCTGTTGCCTTAATCATTTTCACTATGTTTTACGCTCCCTGCTCGGTTTCCGTTGTCTGCATTGCCAAAGAGGCCGGATCCTGGAAATGGGGCGCGTTCTCCATGATCTTCAACACAAGCCTTGCTTTCTGCCTATCGGTCATCGTTTACCAAATCGGCACAATGGTGGGGCTGTAAGGATTGGAGGATGAAATTAACAAAGGAGGGTTATTATGGAGTTTCTTATCGTTCTGCTTGCCGTGGGAATCTCGACAATTTACCTTCTAAGGCGTTTTTGGAGCACCTTTACAATTTCACAAGAAAATGTCTGTGGTGAGAGGTGCGCTGGTTGTTCTTGTTCACAAAACCTTCAAAAAGAGTGCGGTGAAAAAAGAAAAGACATATCTCAAAACATCAAAGAAAAATAAAATAATGGCTTTTTTAGTGAACTCGTGTCGTTGGAATTTTATGGAAAATTATGAATCAGTCGTTGTCGACCTCGATAAGTGCGGCTTCGGATTCCGGTAACGTAACACAGCAATTGGCGACACGGCACTGAATAGGATCCCCGAACGGAGCTCTTCTGATTAGTTCAACCTCTGCTTGGGGAGTGAAACCGAGGTTAAGAAGCCGTTGACGTACGGCGCCGGTTGCATGGTGGCGATGGATCTTTGCTCGACGTCCAAGTTCTACATCGCTGAGCATACAGCAATTGCATCGTTTCCTTTTTCGTTTTTTACAACAATGCTCGTTCATACTTGTTCCAGTTGAAGGATAAACCACCTAATACCCATCCGAAAAACAGACACGGATTATACCATAAACCGAGGGGCATCATTATAGCAGGCCGCAAGCTATGTCAACAAATATTTCAAGACTCTATCTTTTGTTCAAAACGCTTTCTATTCGAATCAACTCCTACATGCTTTTGAGCTGTCATCTCCCTGTTTGCAAAAAACAACTTGACAATTAAAATATTTGGATGGTATTTGGGTTGATTTTTCATGATTTCGTTTGGAATCATGTATCCTTGCTCTGGTCCGCAGCCGGGGCTTTACACCCAAAAGGAGGTAATATGAAGAGGTACGAAACGATTATCATTATCGATCCGGACTTGTCAAAGGAGGTCGAAGCACCGATCCTGGACCGGATCAATGATCTGATTCCTCAGTTCAAAGGGTTTCTGATCGAATCGGATGACTGGGGCACAAAAAAGCTGGCCTACGAAATAAAGAAAAAGAGCCGTGGTCATTACGTCCGGCTGGACTTTTGCGGTGACGGCCCGTTAGTTCAGGAGATGGAACGCTTATTAAGGATCGACGACAAGGTGTTGAAGTTCATGACCGTTCTGATCGACGAGGCTGCCGATCTAGATTCGATCAAAACTGATCTGGCTGAAAAAGAGGCTGCAAAAGAACAAGCACAGGCACAGACACCGGCACCGGCAGAACCGGAGAATGTGGAAAAGGCCGAAGAACCCGAAGTACCCGCCGAAAATATCGAGACCCCCAAAGAACAAAAGGAAGAGGAGTAAAACATGGCCGTTTCCAAACCCCGTCCAGGAAGAAGAAAAAAAAGGGTTTTTCACCGTCGAAAAGTCTGTCGGTTCTGTGCTGACCAGAGCCTCGTTATCGATTATAAAAGCCCTAAATCACTCAAGTATTTCACAACTGAGCGAGGCAAAATCATTCCGAGAAGGATCTCGGGTACTTGTGCTAAACACCAACGGGCGGTTACCCATGCCATCAAGCGTGCTCGAACCATCGCCCTTTTGCCCTATGTCGGTTCCTTCGATATATAAAACCGTTTATCTTAAAAAAAAAGCGGAACAGAT
>DAOWNV010000215.1 GCA_030642405.1 Desulfosarcina sp. | reverse complement strand
GGCATCCAGGCTGACAGGCCGATATGCTGACTGGACCCAATATATCTATGGTACCCCGGAAAAAAACGATGACGCGCCGCTGTTTCAATCCCTGAAAAACAAAAGCTGATTCCGCTCCATGGTCGAAGCCCAGGCCGTTGTGGCGATTCCCGAAGAAGAAACGGTTCTCGAAACCGGCTCTATTGTTCCCGAACAATGGCTGGAATAAAAGACGAACAGCTACATCCATACCTGCTTTCCCAATAGACCGTTGACATCATAGCGCCCTTGGGAGAAAATACATAGTATGAGGAATTTGCCGCCGGGTTCTTGCAGGCTATCCGGCGGAAAAAAGATCAACATACGATAGACTTTACCCGGGACTGGGCACTTCAAACAAAAATGCTTAGTATTGGAGGATAGTCTCATTGCCAACCCTGCCAAAAGAAAATAGATGCTGCGCCGTTATTTTAAGCGGAGGGTTGAACAGTCGAATGGCCGGAAGAAACAAGGGATTTCTCGATGTTGGCGGCCAGTCGATCTTAAACCGCCTGTTGAAGACACTGGAACCTGTATTCAGCGAGATTCTCCTGGTCACTCGTGAACCCCACCTTTATAAAAACTACCCGGTAAAAATTGTGACGGATCTCTATGAAGACCGCTCATCGTTGACCGGTATCCATGCCGCACTGGTGAATGCCGACGCCGATTTCAGCTTTGTCGTTCCCTGTGACACCCCATTTTTACAACCAAAAGTGGTTAGGTTGCTTCTCGACGCACTGGAACCTGAACTGGATGTCCTGATTCCCGTAATCAAAGATCATTACGAACCCTTGTGCGCAATTTATTCGAAAAAATGTGTCCCCGTCATTGAAACGCAGCTCGATCATCGTGACTACAGGATTGTCAATTTTTTCGACAAAGTAAACGTCAAAACCATATCCACGGATCTGATCCGGATGGTAGACCCGAAATTCCTCTCCTTTTTCAACATCAACACTCCGGAAGCGTATCGCATGTGCAAAGAGACGGCTTGATGTGCCCGGGCTGTCCTACAGAAGCCTTTCACACCCTTACGGACATCGCCAGGGAATATAACCTTGATCTGAGTCAATTACTTCATCGTATGGATAAGGTTATTAGAGATAAAAAGGCACCATGAGAACTGTTCGCACCCAAAACGCCGGGTGAAGTAGCCATAAAATACAGCCCGACATCCTTTAATCTTAAAAAAAATGGAGGTCAATCATGCTGGCAAGAAAGATCAAAGATCATATTTACTGGATGGGTTCCGTGGACTGGGACAGCCGTCTGTTTGACTCGCTGATCCCCCTACCTGATGGAACCAGTTATAATGCGTACCTCATTAAAGGAAGCGAAAAAACTGTTTTGCTTGACACGGTCAACCCTCCCATGGCCGAAGAGTTCATGGCCCAGCTTGAGGGCATCCCTAAAATAGACTACATCGTCTCGCATCATGCGGAACAGGACCATTCCGGAACCATTTTGCAGGTACTTGAAAAATACCCTGAGGCAAAACTTATCTCCACGTCCAAAGCCAAAGGTATGCTGATCGATCTGCTGAACATACCGGAGGAATATTTCATTTCCGTGAAAGACGGGGATACTCTTTCCCTCGGTGATAAAACCTTGAAGTTCATCTATACCCCCTGGGTCCACTGGCCGGAGACCATGGTGACCTATTTGGAAGAAGACCGGATTCTGTTCAGCTGCGATTTCTTCGGTTCCCACATAGCTACCAGCGATCTTTTCGTCACCGACGAGGGGCGCGTTTATGAGGCGGCCAAACGTTACTTTGCCGAAATCATGATGCCCTTCAGAAACGTGATCAAAAAGAACCTGGAGAAACTCGCATCTTATGAAATCGACATGATCGCGCCCGGCCATGGGCAAATCTTTCCCAACCCGGCTTTTATACTCGATGCTTATCGCGACTGGACCATAGGAGCCCCCCGCAACACAGTTGTTTTGCCATACATATCCATGCACGATAGCACCAAACGGATGGTCGACCATCTGGTCGCGACCCTGGTGGATAAAGATGTCCGAGTCGAACAATTTAATTTAGGTGTCACTGATATTGGGAAATTGGCAATGTCCCTGGTTGATGCGGCTACCATAGTTGTCGGTACGCCCACCATTTTAGCAGGACCGCATCCCTATGCGGCCTATGCTACATTTCTGGCAAATGCCTTGCGCCCCAACACAAAATTCCTTTCCGTTATAGGATCCTATGGCTGGGGTGGCAAAACCGTGGAAACCCTTGCCGGAATGATTCCTAACCTAAAGGTGGAAGTCATTGATCCGGTCCTTTGCAAAGGCGTGCCCACAGAAAGTACATTCAAAGCACTGGATGATCTTGCGTTCGCGATTGCCCAAAAGCATAAAGAAAACGGTTTTACATAATAACGGGCGTACCATTGGCAAGCCCAACCCTTAAATACCATTTAATAACCATTTAATAACCCTACAAAAAGGAGAATTATCATGTTTTGTTTTCAATGTCAGGAAACCGCTAAGAACACCGGCTGCACTGTAAAAGGCGTTTGCGGCAAGCCGGAGGATACCGCCAACCTTCAGGACCTGTTGATTTTCGTACTCAAAGGCATCTCCGTCTACGGTGAAAAACTAAAAGAGCTGGGTGCTGCCGACCGGTCAAACGACGATTTTGTCGCCCAGGGCCTGTTTGCCACCATTACCAACGCCAATTGGGATGATGGCCGTTTTTCATCCATGATTACGGAAGGCTTGCAGCGTCGGGATCAGATCCGCTCAAAGTTTCTGGCTGCGTATAAGGAGAAAAACGGCAGCGATTTCGGCGACGCCTTGCCCGAAGCAGCTACCTGGACGGCCGATTCGTCCGCTTTTGCCGAAAAGGCCAAATCCGTGGGCGTATTGGCCACTGCAAACGAGGATGTCCGCTCCCTTCGCGAGTTGTTGGTCATCGGCCTTAAAGGGGTTGCCGCCTATGCGGACCACGCCGCCATCCTTGGATATCAAAAAGATGAAATCAACGATTTCATCATGGAAGCCCTTGCCTCTACCACGAAAGATTTGTCGGTAGACGATATGATCGCCCTGGTTATGAAAACCGGAGAGAC
The DNA here is from genome assembly GCA_030642405.1 of Desulfosarcina sp. Classification (GTDB taxonomy): domain Bacteria; phylum Desulfobacterota; class Desulfobacteria; order Desulfobacterales; family Desulfosarcinaceae; genus Desulfosarcina. The sequence continues at coordinate 1,936 of DAOWNV010000215.1, read as the reverse complement.
AGCGGTCAACACCATGGCCCTGTTGGATGAGGCCCATACCACGGCCTACGGCAACCCGGAAATCACCGAAGTGAATATCGGCGTGGGCACAAAACCGGGGATTCTAATCACCGGCCATGATTTGAAGGATATGGAAGAATTGCTCAAGCAGACAGATGGTACGGGCATCGACGTTTATACCCACGGCGAGATGCTGCCGGCCAACTCTTATCCCGCCTTTAAAAAATACGACCATTTCGTGGGCAATTACGGCGGATCCTGGTGGCACCAGACCAAGGAATTCGAATCCTTTAACGGTCCCATCTTATTGACCACCAACTGTCTGGTGCCCCTTAAGAAAAACAACACCTACCTGGACCGGCTCTTTACTACCGGTGTAGTCGGTTATGAAGGTGCCGTGCACATTGCCGACCGGCCTTCAGGCGGTACCAAGGATTTTTCCGCCCTTATCGAGAAAGCTAAAACCTGCCCCACACCGGTCGAAATCGAGACCGGTACTATTGTCGGCGGCTTTGCCCACAACCAGGTGATCGCTCTGGCCGATAAGGTGGTAGATGCCGTCAAATCAGGCGCCATCAAGCGCTTCGTTGTCATGGCGGGCTGCGATGGCCGTCAAAAAGGGCGCAGTTACTATACGGAAGTGGCCGAAAACCTGCCCAAAGACACGGTGATCCTCACCGCCGGCTGCGCCAAGTATCGTTACAATAAGCTGAACTTGGGCGACATCGGAGGCATTCCCCGTGTACTGGACGCCGGTCAGTGCAACGACTCCTATTCCCTGGTAGTTATCGCCCTTAAACTTAAAGAGGTATTCGGGCTGGATGATATCAACGAACTACCGATCTCCTACGACATTGCCTGGTACGAACAAAAGGCGGTCGCCGTACTCCTGGCCCTGCTGTTTTTGGGTGTCAAGGGCATACGTCTGGGGCCCACGCTACCGGCCTTTTTGTCCCCCACAGTGATCAATGTGTTGGTAGACAAGTTTGATCTCAAACCCATCGGCACGGTACAGGACGATATCGCAGCCATGATGGCCGGAAAATAATACAAACAATGATGGTTTAAACCGCAGAGGATACAGATTCTTGATTAAAAAAGCAGATAAATGATTTTTCTTTGAGAATTCTGAGGACTCTGCGGTTAATTTGCCAATATAAAAGCACCCCAATGTTGAGGATAGCGTTACCGTTATTGTGCGAAAGGAAAAAATGTCGATTCCCGGAAATCTTTTAACAACAGCCATGGGGGTCATGCCGCATACAGACGTTGAGCGGGCCCTTGAAATGGCCCTGACCATGGATGTACCATTTTGGCCCCAGCTGCCCAACTATAACTACTACGAAGATATGTATGTGCAAGCCGCCGAGCACTTTCCCGGAATTATCCTAAACATGGAAAAACGGACCCTTCGTTTTTCCGTGGACAAATTTGCCGAAGAACTGGAAGAGACCCTTCTACGGTTCGAAGAGGCTGATTTTTTCGATGTCAGCGAAACCTATTCAGCCGTGTATCACCGTTTTCTGAAGATGGATCTGGCAAATCGGCCGGCCATTAGGGGGCAGTTGGAAGGTCCCATCAGTTTCGGATTCAATATTTTGGACCAGGATGATCGTCCCATCCTGTTCGACGATACTGTTCGCCCGTTCATGCTGGAATTCATGGCCAAGCGGTTGAATGTTCAGTTGGCGCGCCTCAAACAGCGAAATAAAAACGCCTTCATGTTTGTGGATGAACCTGGTCTGCAATTCCTTTTCTCAGCCATGGCCGGATATAGCGACCTGAAAGCCAAGGGCGAACTGGATGAATTTTTCGCACAGGTTGACCGGCCTCGGGGGGTCCATCTGTGCGGCAACCCCGATTGGGATTTTTTGCTCAATCTGGACATAGATGTTCTTTCTCTCGACGTCTACACCAACGCGGAAATTTTTTCCTC
>DAOWNV010000092.1 GCA_030642405.1 Desulfosarcina sp. | reverse complement strand
TGAGATTTTGGTAAAATTCTTCTTCACCTGGAGGGTCGAAGGTCAATTGCCGACGGTTGGCAAGGCTAAAGAAATCCTTTTCCATTTTAGGGGTCGGGTTCAAGCGGCGTACCGGATTCATCCCCATTTTCAGCAACCGGCTTTCCAGTATTTCCGCAAGACGAATTGCTCCAAGGCTAAACCGCAAAAGGATCACATCTCCTTTTTCAAACGGTTTGGTTCTGGCTCTACGAAGGCCCCATAAAAGGACATCGGAATATCGTTCCAGTTGCGTCTCGGTCAGCATATTTCCATCCTTGAGTCAGCGGTTTTCTTTTAAAAAAAAGCGATGATATTCAGGTTCCGACAAATGCTTTCGCAACAGGCTGCACAGCAAGTTGAAAATCGACAGACACTCTTCGTTCGTTAACCTTTTTCGAAGTAGATTCATCAAATCATCATCGGAAAACTTCTGCAGGTAATATATTACCGTGTCTCTATCGGATTCGCGATTGAGACCGAATCCGACAAACCCGTCAAATGTTTCGATAAAGTCGTGCGAGTGGCTGGTCATAATCATTCCCCGTTTTTTGAAAAGTTTCATTGACGGTACAATAGTTGAGTAGCATGCTAAGGTCAATGTGGAATTAGGGTTGATGTTAATCGCCTTTTTGGTTTATAGAGAATCAAATTTATTGGGCATTTAGTTCCTTTTTCTGATTAATCCAACAAGTGTTGCGGAGGTTATGCAATGAAGTGGAAGGATACTATGAATGAAAAAGAGGAGAAAAATGAGAAGAGCAATCCTTACTATGAAGATGATGGTTACGCATCCTATACGGACAAAGAACTCAAAAGCCCCTCCGGTTTAACCGCCTCGTCTGCAGCAACAAAAAAATGGGGGATTATTATTGGTTGTTCCATCGCAGTGGTAATTGCTTTTATTATACTTTCAAAACTGGCATCACCGGGAAATTCAAATCGATTGGTTGAGTTGGAACAGAGGATCGAGCAACTGGAAATGCGGTCGGACAAGTTCTATGGGGTGGATGAGAAGGTAACTCGAATATGGGAGCAGGCCAAGTCCTTTGAAACGTTTAAAACCAGATTTGACCGGTCGGAGGCCTCCATCTCTTTGAGAATGGATCACATCTCCATGAGCCTGGACGCACTTCAAAAGAAAACTGACAAGAACGTGGCCACCATAAAAAAAATGGAAAAAGTGCAGGCAAAAAAAAGAGTTTCTTCAAAACCGGCGAAAGCAAAAAAAACAGCGATTGCCAAGACCTACACTGTCGCCCCAGGTGATACTCTTTACAAGATCAGTCGGCGATACAACTTGTCAGTAGATGAATTAAAAGCCATCAATAAATTGAAAACAGGAGCGGTTATTCATGTGGGCCAAGTGCTAATTGTAAGCAGAACGGGCAATTGAAGCCTACTTTCATCTCGATACATTTTGTAAATCACATTGGAACCTACGACTATGGATGATTATTTCGAGCGCTTTAAAAACTCTCCGGCGACGTTTAAGAAAGGATTCGCATTACTGGTAATCGCTTGGTTTTGCCATTTATTTTACACCTATTTCCTTTTCTGGAGCCATGGAACGTTAGCCGACGCGTCCGGTGACATAAAAAAAATGGCGGTGGTCAGCCTCAGTTTGTGTTTTTTTTTATTTCTTATAAAAAAATGGGCGAGAGCCCTGGTGGTAATGGGAAGTTTTTTTGTTGTCGTTTATGACCTGATTTGGTTTGTTGCTACACCACCAAGCCCAATTTCGACCCTTCTTTGTGTCGTTATTGTCTTGTTTACAATTATAGGGACATACTTTCTTTTTACCAAGAAATCACGTTATTATTTCACAGCAATCAACCCGAAACCAGAAAAAAAGGATCCTCTCACGTAGTCAGATTGACTTGACAATCAAAGACGAAAGGATTAATTATTTTCAATCGAGTATATGCTATATTGGAGGGCGCATGGGAAGACCCAGAAAAGACCGACTCGTAGCATTCAATCCGGAAATTAGTTTTTTCAAACCAAGGGGGATCCCCATGGTGGATCTTTCCGAAGTATGCATTACAGTTGATGAACGGGAAGCACTTCGACTTGCGGACCTAGACAGGCTGTCCCACGAGGATTCCGGCGAATGTATGGGCGTTTCAAGGGCAACCTTCGGTCGTATCCTTCATAAGGCGAGACAAACTGTTGCCGATGCGTTGATAAACGGGAAAGCAATAAAAGTCGATGGCGGCAATTACAAAATGATTGAAGAAAAACGCCAATTTCTTTGCCGAAAATGCGATAACCAATGGGATGAGGGGCTGGGAACAGGGCGTCCGGAATCCTGCCCGAAATGTGGTCAAGATGATTTTTATCGTTTTCTGAAAAAAAAATAGTTGTTCCTGGTATTGACAGAGTACCGAAGAGAGACAAGAAACAACATAACGACAGAATTCCTGCAGGCAGCTGTATCAAATCAGCTTTGCGTTGCCTTGTTTGATGTGGAGATAGAAGATGGTTGAATGCTGTGATGCAGGAGTCTCCTATCAGCAACAATACAAATCACCTCCGGTGACGGAAGGCTTCAGTGCAGTAGCCGAAAGAATGACAGGATTGCTGTAAACCGCTTATCGATCTTTTTCAAGGAACTATAATCCGGCCTACGGAATACTTTATTCCAGCAGTCCGGATTTTTCGTTTTCTTATCCCACAGTTGATAATCATGAGGGGAGGAAAGAGTTTATGGAACAGGGAATTCGCCGGTTCCTTTCAGCCTTGCCGCATTTTTCGTTTCTCAGTGATGAAGAACTTGAAAATGTGGTGTTCCAATCAAAATTCTCCCATTTCTCAGAAGGATATTCCATATCTACCCAGGGCAAGACACAAATTAAAAATGTGCTGGTGGTCATTACCGGACAGCTTTCACTCTACCGGGATGATGGGGGTAGAGAGAAATTAACCGGATATATTAAAAAAGGAGAGGTTTTCGGTGGAATATCGGTGATGCTAAACGCAGGGATATCTCTCCGAACAGTGAAAGCGGAGACGGAGGTGGATGCCATCTCCATTCCTGACACCGTCATTATGGAAGTATGTACAAAAAACAAAGCGTTCTATGAATATTTTTTAGCCAATTTCAGCCATAATATTTTTGACAAATCACTGGATGCGATTACCCGTGCCGGCCGGGATCACCTCTTTTTGTCCGAAATCGACCCCTTCACCTTCTTGCCGGAGGAGGAAGTCGGCCGCATTTCAGGATCACTCTCCCGTGTTTCTTATCCCAAAGGAACTATCCTGTTTGTTCAGGGAAAAACGCGCGTCGGATATCTCTACATTCTTCAAAAAGGTGCAGCTGAACGGTATTACGAGGAAAACGGCAAGAAGACCATGGTAGAAATTCTTGCTGAAGGTGATATTTACGGTGGTATCTCCATGCTCTTGCATGACGGACTGTCAGTCCGTACGATGGAAGTCATTGAAGATTCAACGTTTTGTGTGCTACCTGGTCAGCTTTTCTACGACCTTTGCCAACAAAACAGCGCCTTTTCCGATTTCTTTTCCGACACTTTCGGAAAAAGGATGCTCAGTCGGTCTTATGCGGCAATAATTGCAAAGACACTGCAGCCCAAAGATGACAGCCTGCAATTTTTTAATCAGTCGTTGTCCCAAATTTTTTCGCGGCAGCCTGTTTTTTGCGATTCCGACATGACCATCCAAGATACTGCGAGTGAGATGGCAAGACAAAAAAGCAGTTATGCCTTTATTCGTTCCACCAATTCCAAACAGGTGGGTATTATTACGGAAAAAGATCTTGCCGGCAAAGTTATTGCCGGAGGATATCCCATAAACAAATCGGTTGGCGGCATCATGTCGGCGCCTCTTCGCACCATATCGGAAAATGCTCTGGTTTTCGAAGCCATGATGACGATGCTGGAGGAAGATTTTCAGCATGTTGGGATTGTGAATGCGGATGGTGTGGTTGTCGGTATGTTGTCCAACAAAGAGATTCTTGCCTCTCAAGGGCAATCGCCGCTTTTTCTGCTGCATGAGATTCAAAAAGCCGTCACCATAGACAAGATTGCTAAAAAATACCAGCAATTAGCCGGTCTGGTACGCAGCTTGATTCACAATGGGGCTACTGCGAAAAACGTGACCCGTTTTATTACCACCGTATCCGACAGCATTTTGAACAAGCTAATCTCAATCACACTTGATAAACTTGGGGCGCCACCTGAGCCTTTTGTATTCATGATTATGGGAAGTGAGGGAAGACGGGAACAAACGCTTAAAACTGATCAGGATAATGCCATCATCTATAAGGATCCGAAACCGGCTGAATCCGAAGCGGTCAAAGATTATTTCCTGAAATTCGGAGAACTGGTCTGCACGCTGCTAAATCAGGTCGGTTATGACTTTTGTACCGGTGGTGTCATGGCAAAGAATCCAAAGTGGTGTAAGCCCCTATCCCGATGGAAAACGTATTTCAGAGAATGGATTCACGCTGCAGAGGCGGAAGATTTATTGCAGGCAAATATTTTTTTCGATTTCAGATTCGGGTTTGGTGAGGAATCGCTTATTGAAGAATTGCGGGCGTATCTGTTTTTGTCCTTAAAAGGGTGGCCTGGTTTTTTAAGACATATGACTGAAAATGCACTTCATTTCAAACCTCCTCTTGGCTTTTTTCGGAATTTCGTGGTTGAGTCCAAAGGGCGGCATCGAAATGCGTTCGACATTAAAAGTGCCATGACACCCATTGTCGATTTCGCACGTGTGTATGCTCTGAAAAACAATGTCGAGGAAACCAATACAATGGACCGACTTGAACAACTCAGGATTAAGAAGGCGATTTCCCCAAAAGAATACGAAGAATTGGAAAAAGCATACAGTTTTTTGATGCAACTCAGGTTTGTTCGACAGATTACTGCCGTGATGAATGACAAAGGTATGCCGGATAATTACATCAATCCGAAAAAACTTACCCATATTGAACAAACCATGTTAAAGGAGATATTCAAACGGATTGAAAAGTTTCAAGCCAAAATGAATTTTGAATTTATCGGTATTGCCTGACTTGTCGGCATAATGTGCTAACGAAGCATATTGATATACCAATAGATCAGCTGATTACCAAAAAATAGATAGATGACCGCTCCGGTAGATAAAAATGGACCAAATGGAATCGCCAGTCGCATCCCTTTTCCTGATTTGATCATGGTCAGCATACCGATCAGGGTACCGATGACAGATGAGGCAAATACAGTAAAGATAACGCCCCTCCAACCGACCATTGCTCCGATCATAGCCAGCAGTTTAATATCCCCACCTCCCATTCCATCGCGTCCTGTAACGATTTGATATCCCCAGGCGACTGCGTAAAGCGTGCCGCCTCCTGCGAGGATTCCCAACGCACTGTCCTGCCAGTGTAGCGATGGGTTTGCCAGACCAGCGAGAAAAAAGATGGGAATACCTGAAAGTGAAATGCTATCAGGAATGATTCTGTGATCTATATCGATAAAGGTAACTACGATGAGGGTAGCTATAAATACAAAAACCGTCAGACTGTAAAGTGTCGGACCGAATACCAGTGCACAGGAAAAGGCAAAAAAACCGGTTAGAATTTCCACAAATGGGTAACGAAAAGATATGAAGGTCCTGCAGTTTCGACACCTTCCCATCAAAACCAAATAGCTGAGAATGGGGATATTGTCGTAAAAAGGAATCATCGTCTTGCATTGGGGACAGCTGGACCCAGGGCTTACGATGGATAAACCAACCGGGATGCGGTAGATACAGACGTTTAAAAAACTACCGATACAAGCCCCAATGACAAAGGCGGTCAAATTGATGAACAAATAGATACTCATACCCTTGAAGTTTCCGTTGAAGATGAACTGAATTTTCTTAAAAGAACATGCATAACATTGTCAAAGAAAAATTAGGTCTTATTATAATTAGTTCTGTGTCATTGGGTTTATTGGCAGATTCGTGAATAAACATAAGAAAGATTTAGTTGCCGGGAGTCATGATGGCCGAAACAGATAAAAACGATTTAATCAGCATCATTGAAGAAGACGAACCGAATGCAGTGATTCCAACGACGCTTCCCATGATGCCGGTAAGGGATGTAGTGATATTTTCCGATATGCTGTTACCGCTTTTTGTGGGACGGGAAAAATCGGTGAACGCCATTGAGGAGTCAATTTCCAAAGATAGATACCTGTTCGTGGCGACACAGATGGATCCGGGCATAGAGAAACCCAAAGCCGAAGAGATTTATAAAATCGGTACGGTGAGTCGGATTCTTAGAATGCTCAAGCTACCCGATGGGCGTGTAAAGGCCTTGGTTCAGGGGATCGCAAAAGGGAAAATTATCAGATACGTCAGAAAGCGTTCCCTTTTTCGTGTAAAAATTGAAATTATCAAAGAACCGGATTCAATGCCGGTTGGTCTTGAATCCGAAGCACTCATGCGAAATGTACGGGAATATTCAGAAAAAATTCTCTCTTTAAGGGGTGAATATACAAATGAAGTCGGATCTATTTTGGAAAGCATTGAAGATCCTGGCCGTCTTGCTGATCTGGTTGCTTCCAATTTGCGATTAAAAATCGAGGAAACCCAGGCTATTATCGAGATTCTTAATCCTTACGAGCGGTTGAGAAAAGTCAATGATCTTTTGTTTCGCGAAGTGGAACTGTCTTCCATTCAGGCTAAAATCCAATCCGAGGTAAAAGACGAGATATCTAAAAGCCAGAAGGATTATTTTTTGAGGGAGCAGGTTCGGGTTATTCACAAAGAACTGGGAGAACTCGACGAACGTGCGGAAGAAATTGCAAACTTTAAAAGGAAGATCAAGAATGCGCGCATGAGTAAGGATGCAAAATCTGAGGCCGAAAAACAACTTCGAAGGTTGGAACAAATGCATCCGGATTCTGCTGAATCTTCAGTGGTACGGACCTATATAGACTGGATGGTGGAACTGCCATGGAGCAAATCGACGACGGATGTTATCGACATCAAAAAAGCCAAAACTACCCTGGATCAAAATCATTTTGGATTGGATAAAATCAAAGATCGAATTTTAGAGTACCTGAGTGTCCGCAAACTGAATCCGAAAACCAAAGGGCCTATTCTTTGTTTTGTAGGCCCTCCCGGCGTAGGAAAAACATCCCTGGGTCGAGCCATTGCCAGTGCCATGAAACGAAAATTCATTCGAATTTCATTGGGTGGGATAAGGGATGAAGCCGAGATCAGGGGACATCGACGGACCTATATAGGCGCATTGCCCGGTAGAATCATTCAGGGATTGAAACAGGCCGGTTCAAACAATCCTGTTTTCATGATGGATGAAATCGATAAGCTTGGTGCCGATTTTCGCGGAGACCCTTCTTCAGCTCTCCTTGAGGCGTTGGATCCTGAACAAAATTCAGAGTTTTCCGATCATTACCTCAATCTTCATTTTGACCTTTCCAAAGTGATGTTCATTCTTACGGCAAATATAACAGACACAATCCCGTTGGCCTTATTGGACCGGATGGAAGTTATTCATCTGTCCGGCTATACGGAGGATGAAAAAGCCGTTATCGCGAAAAAACATCTGATTCCCCGTCAGGTGAAGGAAAACGGGATCAAGCCTCATCAAATAAAATTCAGTGATGGTACAATAATTCAGGTGATCAACGAATATACGTCTGAAGCCGGGTTGAGGAACCTGGAACGGGAATTGGGGAGCCTATGTCGCAAAATCGCCCGACGGCTCGCAGAAGGGGAGCAGGGGCCTTTTCATGTAACCCGTCAATCATTGGGAAAATATCTGGGTCCACCAAAGTATTATCCTGAGTTAGACAAAGAGCACAGTCAGGTTGGCCTTTCCACAGGTTTGGCCTGGACCCAGGTCGGTGGAGAAGTGCTTTACGTAGAGGCTTCGTTGATCAATGGCAAGGGAGAGATGATTCTTACAGGGCAATTGGGTGAAGTAATGCAGGAATCGGCTCGAGCGGCTTTGAGCTATACCAGAGCTAATATTGACTTGTTTGGTGTCAAAGATGCGGTTTTTGACAACCGGGATATCCATATTCATGTACCGGCAGGTGCGATCCCCAAGGACGGGCCTTCAGCGGGAACCGCCATAGCAACGGCTCTGATTTCCGCTCTTTCCAATCGGCCTGGCAATAAAGATGTTGCAATGACCGGCGAGATTACATTAAGGGGCCGGGTGCTACCCATCGGCGGACTGAAAGAAAAAGCAATGGGTGCTCTTCGTGCCGGCATCCATACAGTGATTATTCCCGAGAAAAACAAAAAAGATCTGGTTGAAATCCCAAAGAACGTCAAAAGAAAGCTCAAATTCGTTCCTGTTGCAAACATGGATCAAGTCTTAGAACTTGCCTTGGAGCCGGCGCCTTTGAAAAAGGTATCTACGGTGAAGAAAAGAAAGCCGGCCGGAAAACGTCGATAATGAATCTGTTGGCCATTGACACATCCACGACCAGTTGCAGTGTGGCGCTGTTGGAAAACAATTGCCTGTTGGTGGAAGAGATCTATACTGCAGGAAAAACTCACTCCCGCCATCTGATGTCGATGATTCACCGGGTTCTTTCAAGCTGTGACAAGGCACCGTGCAACCTGGAAGGAATCGCCGTTACACTGGGTCCGGGGACATTTACCGGATTGCGAATCGGCCTGAGCACGGTTAAAGGCCTTGCCGCTGCCAACAAGACACCTGTTGTTGGTGTCAGCAGTCTGGAGGCACTTGTTTATCCGCTTTACCGTTTTCAACATCCAATCGTTGCAATGATAGATGCACGGCGGGGTGAAGTCTATCACGCCATGTTCGATAATTGCAGTGTTGATCTTTCTAATTCAGGAACACCGGCAATCGTATCTTCACCCGAAGCAGTAGCGAGGACACTGCCTAATGGTACCATTCTGGTGGGATCGGGTGCAGTTTTGTATGAACATGTGTTTGCATCCGGAATGCCGAAGGTGCATATCGCAGACCCAATGCAGCATGTGATTCG
>DAOWNV010000126.1 GCA_030642405.1 Desulfosarcina sp. | reverse complement strand
GCCATTTCTGCGATTTTGAACCGGGTGACCTGGAAAGAAGCAAGCGGTTGGTCGAACTGTTTCCGGTCCTTTGTGTGGCGGATTGATTCTTCAAGAGCTGCCCTGGCTAATCCTACGGCCTGAGCACATATGTGCAGCCGCGTGCGGTTGAAAAATGCCATCAATTCATAGAACCCATCGCCTTCTTTGCCCACCAGGTTTTCCGTCGGCACCCGGACATCTTTCAAGGAGACTTCCGCTGTGTCCGAGGCGCGGATACCCATCTTGCCGTGGATCTTTGTGGCCCTATAACCCGGTGTGTCTGTTGGCACCAGAATGAAGCTGTGACGCCGGTGCTGCGAGGTATTGGCCGGGTCCGTCTGGCAAAACACCAACAGCACATCGGCCAGATTTCCGTTGGTGGCGAACATCTTGGTGCCGTTGATCACCCACTGGTCACCGTCTTTGACGGCAGCGGTCACGGCCCCGGTAACATCACAGCCTGCGTCCGGTTCGGTGATGGCCGTACCCATCATGGCCTCGCCGGTTACCAGCCGCGGCAGCAGATCCTGCTTCTGTGCTTCGGTGCCGTAGAGTTGAACCAGTTCGGCACCAAATGTGGCCGACAGTACCTGCATGGCCATACCCGGTTCCACAGCCCAGAACTCCTCGTTGATTAGGCAGTGTTCAAAAAATCCGTATCCGGCACCATCATATTTTTCTTCGATGAACACCCCGACAAATCCCAGGTTGCAGGCTTTTTTCCATATTTTCAAATCGAATTTTTCTTCTCGATCGAACTCAAGTGCCCGGTCCGGAAATTCACCACGAGCAAATTTTCGTGCCGCCTTGACAATATCCTTCTGTTCCTTGCTCAGCTTAAAATCCATTGTATTTTCCTTGTAACCGGTTTTACTGCTCCTTCATCCGTTTCTCCTCGTCCCGGATCTCTCGTCGCAGGAGTTTCCCGACCTTGGATTTGGGAAGCATGTCCCTGAATTCAATGTACTGTGGGACCTTATAGGACACCATAGATTGACGGCAGTACTTGATAAGTTCGTAACCGGTGATGCCTTTGATGTCCTCCTTGAGCACCACGTATGCCTTAATCCGTTCCCCCACTTTTTCATCCGGCACACCAATGACGCAGGTTGCCACCACCGCCGGGTGGTCCTGAAGCACCGCCTCGATCTCTGATGCGGAAACCCGGTATCCCTTGTGTTTGATGGTATCCACGGTTCGATCTACGAAATAAAGGTTACCGTCTTCGTCCATGGAAACTACATCTGCCGTTCTGTACCACTTTTCGCCATCCAGTTCGATAAAGGCTTCAGCGGTCTCTTCGGGCTTGTTCAGGTAACTGGAGACCATGTATTGGGAAGAAACGATGAGCTCGCCGGGTTTCCCCTGTTTGACCGGCTTCAGAAAGACGGAATCAACAATCCTGGCCTTTTTACTGGCCACGATGCGGCCTATGCTCTTTGGAGGGTTGTCGATGTCTGTGGGGCACATGGTTACCCCGCCACAGGTTTCTGTTGCCCCATATCCCTGAAAAATGCTCTTGCCGAATTTATCCTTCCAGCGTTTACCGACATCAACGGGCAGCACGTCTCCGGCGCTGTACCAGTAGTCCACGGAACTTAAGTCATACTGATCCAGGCGATCATGTTCCAATATCATCCTGTAAAGAGTCGGCACACCGATCATTGTACGGGCCTTGAACCGTTGGATAGCATCAAAGGCAGCGTCAAGGTTTACCTTGGGCTGTAGCATCAGGGTCCCCCCCATTAAAAGTGTGGCCAAGCTACAGGTCTGCCCCAGAATGTGAAACAGCGGAGCATTACCCAGGATTACGTTTTCCTCGGCAGGAAACAAAGGCTCGCTTACCCGGATCTGCTCATTTGCAGACACCAGGAAAAGATCATGGGTGAGAGGGACTCCCTTGGGATGCTTGGTGGTGCCGCCGGTATATAGGATCTCCGCAATATCACCGCCGTTAGAGTTAACTTTCGGCAATGTATCTGTCCTGTTTCGGTACGCGGCCAGCAATTTTCTCATGAGATATATGTTCTTGCCCACAGCAATATTGCCCCTCGGGATGACATCAAAAAGTAGACCGAAAGCCCTTTTCCACACTGGGAGCAATTCTGCCATTTTTGTGACCACAACCATCCGAATATTTGTCTTTGGCAGTACTTTGTTCACGTACCCAAAGTTGGTATCCGCGCAGACGATGGCCTCGGCTCCGCTGTCGTTTGCGATGTATTCCAGATCCTGTGGCGTGTAAATCGGTGTAATGGGAACACAGACGCCACCGGCCCGCTGAATTCCAAGCCACGCCACTACCCACTGGATACTGTTAGGAACGTAGATAACCACTCGCTGTCCGGATTGAAATCCGTTGTCCAGCAGGCTGGCGGCAAAACTCTCTGCCAGTGCTTTTAATTTCTGATAGGTGTAGCGGGTGCCAAGGTAAATTATGGCAGGATGATTTTCACGCCGATCAGCAACTGCCTCAAAAGCGGAAAAGATGTTTTGATGGTTTATCATTTTATATACTTTATACTCCGAAATAGGCGGCTTTGATCTCAGGATTGTTCATCAATTCAGGACCTGTGCCGGAGAGGGTAAGCATCCCGTTTTCAACGACATAGGCCCTGTCGACCATCGGAAGTACCGGTCTTGCAAATTGTTCGCTCAACAAAACTGTGATACCCGATTCTCTATTCAGGTTTACGATGGCATCGACCACAGCCTTCTGCATCAAGGGGCTCAAACCCAACAGGGGTTCATCAAGCAGTAGCAGCTTCGGACGAACCACCATAGCCCTGCCGATGGCCAGCATCTGCTGCTCACCACCACTAAGGAATCCTGCCTTACGGTTTTTCAATTTCACCAGAGGTGGAAACAGTGTAAAAACAAAATCCATGGTTTCCCTGACCTCTGTTTTGCTCCGCAGATACCCTGCAATTTTGAAGTTTTCCATTACGCTGCTTTCCGGAAAAATCGGATGTCTTTCCCTGGAAAGCACAATCCCTTTTTTAACACGTTGATTGGGAGCTGTTTCGGTAATGTCCTCGCCGTCGTAAATAATATTCCCGTAAACGGTAATCCGCTGGCCCCCTTTGCGCATCTCCTTGATTTTCATGTCGATGATCAGACCTGAGACCGTGTTCATCAATGTGGTCTTTCCGGCGCTGTTTGAACCAATCAGACCTACGATTTCACCTTCCCTTACTTCCAGGCTCAATCCGTTGAGCGCCAGAGCATTTTCAAAAAAAACCATCAGGTTGTTAACTTCAAGCATGGTTATCCTTTTCTTAGACACTAATCTGCTTCGGTGCCCAGATATGCACTTTTCACCGCCTCGCTCTCCATGACATCCTTAGAAGTGCCGTCGGCGATTTTTTCTCCGTAGTTCATGACAATCACACGGTCGGCGATGCGAAAAAGTTCCTTAAGCCGATGCTCGATCATTATTATCGCCTTGCCTGCTATTCGCATCTTTTCGATGATCGGAACGATACTGGCAACTTCGGCCAGGCTCAGTCCTGAAAAAAGCTCGTCCAGTATGAACAGGTCCGGTTCCAGGGCAATGGCCTTTGCCAACTCCAGCCGTTTCAGATATCCCTGGGGAAGAGCTCCGGCCAACTTGTAGGCAACATGTGCGTCACGTTCAAATCCAACCTCCTCCAAAAGATCCAGCGCCACCGCATCCCGATCTCCGTACCTGCCACCTGCAAGCTGTTTCATGCGGGGCGAGTAAAGTGAGATAATCATGTTTTTGAAAGCCGGGAGATTGTAGAAGGGTTTTACCATCTGGAAAGTTCTGGCAACTCCCAGACGAACAATTTTATAAGGCGGTAGGTGGCTGATTTTCTTGCCCTTGAACCAAACTGTTCCGGAAGTCGGTTTGACAAACCGGGTAATCAGGTTTACCAATGTGGTTTTACCGGAACCGTTGGGGCCGATAACACCAAGCAGTTCTCCTGGTTTTAGATCGAAGCTCACGTGGTGAAGGGCTCTCACGCCGCCGAATGACTTGCTGAGGTTATCCACTTTTAAAAGTTGTGTATCGCTCATTTTTCCACCTCAACCCAGCGTTCGAACTGGTGATATTTTCTTTGGATATAGTGAAAAATACCTTCGGGCAGGGCCACAATGAAGACAACCAGAAACACCCCGTACAAAACAATCCGCAACCCGCCGAATCCTCTCAATGCCTCGGACATGGGTACCAGTAGAAAAGCTCCCAAGGTTGCCCCGGCCAGCGTTCCGGGTCCGCCCACAACAGCAGCGGCAATTGGCAGGATAGAGTAATCCAGGACAAAAACCGGCATACCGACGAACATATATACATGGGTCATGAAGGCGCCGGAAAATGCTCCTATAGACCCGGCGATAAATAGTGATTGAACCTTGAACCAGTATATGTTGATTCCGGCGTTTATGACGGAACGGTCATTGTCGCTAATTCCCTTTAGAACCAGCCCATAGTCAGAATCCAGCATTCTTCTGAAACAAAAAAGCACTGTGAGAAGGACCCCCATGATCAGGTAAATCTCCACCCATTTTGACGGTAGCGGTGTCATTCCGCTCAAGCCTTCGGTGCCGCCGAATATTTTTGTAGCTTCAATGATCCTTACCAACATAATGGGAATAATTAGGGTAACCATTGAAAAGTAAATTCCACGCAGCCTAAGCACCGGAAGCAGGAAAAGGGTACAGATCAACCCTCCCGCAATCGCTGCAACGGGTATGGTTATAAACGGCGACACCCCCCAGTAATGGTTCAATACACCTGCACAATAAGCACCAACTCCAAAAAATAGCGCCTGGCCAAGGGACACCATCCCGGTCTGGGCGAGAATATCCCAACTTATGGCCAGCAGGGCAAAAACGGCAACGGACAGCAGCACTTTCTGCCAGTAAACACCAAGCACAATGGGTAACATAAGACAGCCGACAATGGGAAGCAATCTGGGAAGGGCAAGGTAGATCATCTCCCGCCAGGATGACAAGGCGAAGATATCCGTTGATCTCACCTTTATCCCGCGATCAATCCTTTCTTTTCGCTTTTTCAATAGTCTTTTTATATCCTTTCTTCCAGTTCCTTCTGTTTTCCGAACAAGCCGGACGGTTTAACGATCAGAACAATCAGGATAGCTGCCAGGCTCACGATCATGGTCCAGTGAGAACCAATGTATGTATCCGTGAACCTTTCGGCGAATCCAACGATAAAACTTGCCATGACCACCCCTCCGGTACTGCCCAGCCCGCCGATGATGCATACTGCAAGGGCCTTTATCAACACATCGTAACCTTCACCTGGTGAGATGCTGCCCAGCGGGATAATAAAAAGTGCGGCCAGGGCGGCTAACCCAGCTCCGAGAGATATACTTAAGGTAGCAATCCAGTCCGAATCAATGCCAAAGGTAAGCGCGGTTCGTTCATCCTGGGCGATTCCTCTGAAGGCCAAGCCGATAGAAGTGTGGTGGGTAAAAAACCACAACCCCAGGATAAGAAAAATGCTGAACACCAGGATTATAATGCGCTGCATATCAACATAGGTACCGGCAATAATGTAACTACGGTCTATAAGCACCGGAAGGGTGTACTCAAAACCAACCCATCCGAAATAGCTGAACATTTCCAGGACAGCAAGACCGATGCCGAAAGTTGCAATCACTTCTGATATGCCTTGGCCTCGAACGCGAATCAGAACAAACCTGTAGATGAGGGCTCCCAGGATCAGGTTGAGAATCACGGCGGCAACAACGGCGATCAGATATGGAAGATGCAACAGATTTAGCATCATCCAGACGCCGTAGGCAGCCAGCACATATAAAGCGCCATATGCAAAATTTGCTATTCCGCTGATGCCGAAGGTCAGGTTGAATCCAATGGCCATCAGTGCAAGAATAGCCGTGTTGATCAAAGCGTAGATGGTTGTACCAATGAACATGAATTAAATGTCTCCAGACTAAAACTAATTGGTCAATTCATTGATTGGCTAAATCGCCAAAAAACATACGAAAAGACGGTCACCAATCAACGAATCAACAATGCACAAATGAAGTGAATATTATTTCAACGATTTCAATCCTGCCGGCAGCTTAATCTTACCATCTGCAACCGACGTCGGAAAGACGATGGTACGGCTACCGTCGTTGTTCCATTGTAAAACTGCAGCAACTGCCGACTCCTTAGGGTCCATGTGGTAGATAACCTGATGTCCTTCATCGAACTTGATCCGTCCCATGACGCCTGTTCTGTCGGTTTTTTCCAGCTCCGCCACAATGGCGTCTGCATCCACGCTGCCAGCCCTTTCAATGGCTTCGGCTATAATGTAAACGGACTCATAGGAAGGCGCAGGGCCATGGCCGGCCTGAATGGCAGCCCCCCATCTTTTTTGGTAAGCCTTTTCAAAAGTCTTTGACTGGGGTATTTTCGCGGATGACGAAGCGCTTCCCATCTCAAAGTTACAGTTAATAGCACCGCCGATCTTCCGGTTAAAAGTTTTCCATGCGCCGGGTCCGGCCAAGGGCGAAATAAAACCAGCAATTATGGCGGGGACTTTCATGGCGTTCCACTGCTTGACCAGAGTTCCGCTCTGAGGCATGTCGAAAATCGGCAGAATAACCTGGGCGCCTTTTGCACGGGCTTTCATCAAAGCGGAAGAAAAGTCAGACGTTCCGGTGGGGTAGGCTTCATGCCCAACAACTTCCCATCCGGCTTTGTCGAAATACACCTTAGTCATAATTTCGGTTGTTTTACGTGCCCAGGCGACATCCTGGTTCATGATGTACACCTTGTTGAAACCAAACTGCTTGTTTATAGATGCCATGGTGCCGACAAGATATTTTACCAGGTACTTGGCATTTAGACAGGTTCTGAAAATGTATTTGTATTTTTCCGGATCTTTTTTAATTTTTTCTTCGGAAGCCGGTGACATGGCAATGGTTCCGAGAAGTGGAACCTTGTATTTTGCAATGATGTCCATACCAGCCATCAACGCTTCGGACCGAAAGGGACCAACAACCAGTGCTGCGGGCTTGTTATCAAGGATGATCTTTTCCAGTCCCAAAAGAGCCTCCGGGACCGGCACGCCGGGTGCAGCATCCCGAATGTCCAGGGATTCGATTTTTAAAAGTCTTTTATCTCCACCGACATTCACACCGCCTTTAGCGTTGATCTCTTCAGCAGCCATTTCAACGGCCTTCAGGCATTCCTTCCCCTCCAGAAATCCGGTGGATGTCGGAACGCCGATGACGATGGGATCGGCAGAATACACATTCTGGACCGGGACGGCCCATACGCAAACGACAGCCAACAATAAAACCAACAGCCATGTTTTTTTAATCATTTTTCCCTCCGTTTAAAAGATTTCACGGCAGAAAAATCACCGTGCGGTTAAAAGATAGCCCATAGACCCACATGCCCGAGCGAGAGCAACCTGAACGTGAAACGAAATGAGATAGTAAATTGCCCTTAGGATTACACTCAGCAAGAAGTATGCCTATTCGACGATAAAAACATAACATTCTGAAATTTCAGATATTTTTAAGCACGCATCGAATAGAGAAATTATCCGCATGTTTCGTTTCGTAACAGTTGGATGAACAAATGCGGTAAATACCACATAAAAATAAATAGATTTGGTTTAATTACAATGTTTTGTGATGGGTGTTACGAAAGGTAACATATTGATTTGACAAATCTGAATCATGGGATTGCAGATTACCAGAAATTTACAAACTCAAAAAGCAACTTGAGGTATAG
>DAOWNV010000329.1 GCA_030642405.1 Desulfosarcina sp. | reverse complement strand
ATTGCGGTGCGAACGAATCGATTGGGTTTTTTTTCCGAGTCATCTTTTATATACACGGACACTATACCCAGCCGTCCCATTCCGGTGTCGACCTTAAGGTGAACCGTGACTTTCGTACCTGTTCGCACGGCCGCGTCCGACAATGCTTGTGCTGATTGAATGTTGTTTATAACGCCTGTTATCCGGTTGCGAACCAGATGATCCACCATTTTCGGAGAACTGTAACCGAACAAAAGGATTGGAGCTTCGATTCCGGCTTTTCGAAGGACGGCAGCTTCGGAGAATCGTGCAACGGCCAAATAATCTACGCCATGTTTCAACGCCGTGCGTGCAACTGGAACGGAACCATGCCCATAACCATCTGCTTTGACTACAGCCATCATACGACTTGTGGAACTGATTTTTCGCAATTGAACCACATTATTGGCCAATGCCTTCAAATCGATATCAGCGGTGGCCAAATTGTCCACTAAAATTAGTTCCTTTTCCGGTGGGTAGTCGTGATGATAAAACAGGAAGAACCTTCATCACCAGTCGCCCAGGTACCGCTTTCCAGGTGTTTCAACTCCGTTTCCAAAACGGTTGCATCTATATACCGGTCATCGGTTTCAATGACCCAATCTTTGAGCTTTTTAATTAGGCGCTTGCTGATGGACTCGTACTCCAATTGTCTGTATAGGTTATTGATTTCCCATGGGTCTGTGTTTATGTCATATAGTTCGAAAGAAAGAGCCCGTACCGGTTGATCCGAATCCCGTTCTGCTAGAAATTGATATTCGTCCGGGAATTCATTTCGGTGTTTGATTGTTTCTGCGTATACCGGGTTTTTCCAAAGTTCGAAATCAGTATTGTCCGCAGGCTTCATGAAAGTACGGTTCAAATGGTTCCGAAAAACAAGACGATAGCGGCCATCGAAGATTGAGCGCTCCTGTAAGGCAATATCGGGATCCGGAGCACCATGATGAACTTCGCCGAAAATGTAATCATGCCCTTTCGCATCGGGAACTCCTTCCAGAATCTTCCTTAAGGATTGCCCCTGAAGACCGGGTGGCATTTCGATTCTTGCATAATCCAAAATGGTGGGCATGAGATCAACGGAACTGACAAGCTCCGAAATGGGGCCTTCTTGCGGATGAATGAGTGCTTCGGGGCCGGCAATAATCAAAGGGACATGCAGTCCCAGATCGTATGGCGAGAACTTTGCGCGGTGATAGGCAGGGCCGTGGTCGCTTAAAAAAAATACTATGGTCTCGCTTTCATGGCCCGATTGCTCCAGTGCCTTGAGGGCGCCTCCAACCTCGGAGTCTATCAACTGAACGGCTTTGAGATATTCGGCCCAATCCTTTTTTACGATTTCAGTGTCGGGAAAATGATTAGGTAGTTGAATTTCATCTAAGTTTGGAGATGGCACTGTCTCGGTATTTCGAAACGGTCGGTGCGTTATATCGTACACCACTAATAGAAACCAGGGAGACTCTCCGCTTTTGCTGATGAAATCAGAAATGTTCGAAGGAGAGTGAGACTTTATCCAGACATCAAAGGGGAATTTGTCATGAGGTGAAAGATGAAATTTTTTTACGATACCGGTTCGATACCCTCCCACCTTCAATTTTTCGATGAGGGTGGGAATTTGTTCCGGTATAGCCAGTTTTTTGTTGAAGGCAAGTTGCTGGTCAGTGAAATTCGGAGATGGCCCAAAGGATTCGTGCACATTTATTCGCAGATTGTTTGTGTGTGGAAACCGGCTGGTCATGATGGATGCCTTGGAGGGCGAACAGGTAGGACAAGTGATGAAAGCCTGACTGAAGAGAACGCCCGTTTCAGCAAGCGAGTCAAGGACTGGGGTTTGTACTTCGGGGGTACCCAATGCGCCTATCTGTGTACCCATGTCTTCTGCCAATAAAAACAAAAAGTTGGGTTTTTCTTGAGCAACTGAAGTTCCCGCAAAAAATAAAAAAAGAATCGCAAAGAAAAGGATAGAGTCCATGGTGTTTAAGGCGGCTATTTGTGTTTTGTTAAACATGTGATCAATTTATCGGTTGAATACTGTACTTGTCAATAATTTTATATGCTTATGGCCGCTTTCCTTCAGCAATTGAATAAATTTTCGATACACCATATGGTAAAACCATATCCCAGCCTACGTTAAGACGCCACAGGACGCCTTTCCACCATGCCTGTGGTTAAATTTTTCACAAGCATTCATATACTATAAATTTGGGAAAGCCCACTTGCAAGGCCCATTCAAGCATCTGTGTGGCAAGATCATGTTTGGTTTTGTATTGTTGTTTTTTGGTAATAAACCCGGAAAGATATCGGAAACTTTATAAGACAGCCATTGCTGTAATATAAAAAAAACGATGCAGGTCGCTTTAAGATTTGTCCCAACGGTATTAACAAATAAGACAAAAACACCATGAATCCATTTGTAAAATTTGCTATGATGCTTCATCGTATCATAAATAAGGAAATATCCTTGTTTAATATCATAGACTTGTTGAATCCGTTTACTTTCCAAAAGCGTGATCGTCACATGAATACATCAGAAACAAGCACCCACGGTTCCCATCTGGTCGCGGATTGGCAAGCGCTCATGCGCACGTTCATTCACCCGGAGAATGACGCCACCCGAAAGATCCTTGTCAAATATATGGAACAGATACTTTTCGGGCTCCAAACATTTTTGGCGGACCATGTGGGTATCACCGAGGAGGCCAGTTTGAAAAAACTGGCCCAACGATTCACCGATACCCGAATCAACGACCAGCCCGAAAAAAAACTGGCCGATGTCATTACCGATCTAATTGAAAATATTGCGCCCCATGCGGTCAATGTGGCCTCTCCCTACTTCGTGGGGCACATGACCGCCGCCATTCCATTTTTCATGGTGCACCTGAAAACCAT
>DAOWNV010000149.1 GCA_030642405.1 Desulfosarcina sp. | reverse complement strand
GAGGCACTCCTTGGGCAAAAATTGCCGCAAGAACCAGCAGCAGGCTGCCGCCAATCAATTGAGAAAACAAAATTACGGAAAAGGTGTTCCCACGTCGACTGGCAAATCCACCGGCAAAATCTCCTGCGCCCCAAACTATGGCGCTGCTCAAACCACATGCAATGGCGACTGTTTCCGAAGAAATCATGGTCATGAACTCTCAATTAAGGAAATACAAAGGATGCCGGCCATACACATAATTGCCTTGCTATTTATCGAAACGCCTCTCTTAATGGCATCAAAAATGCTTTCAGTAAAGAAAAGTTTTTTAAGAATTATAAACCATTGATTGAAGGGACCCGGCACTTGCTTAGAAATTGTTTTTTGTTGATCGGAATAACGGTTTTCGTCCTCTTTGCTCGAAATGTCATGGGGGACATCCCCATTTGGTTGAACATCAAAAGCGGGGGATTGGTCTTCCTCGGCACACTTATCGGCGGCACCATGGCCTTTCCCGTCCATACACTGCGAGGTTTATTTTCCAGCTTTCGCAACAGCCTGAAACCCAAGCCAAAACCCGTGGACGACCTGATCCGGCAGATTATCGCCCTGGCACGTCTTTACCGAGTTGCCGGCCTCAATGAAATGAACCGCAAAGTCAATGCGTTATCCAATCTGGTTCTACGCCGGGGCTTACAGATGGTCCTGGACCATCAGGATCGAAATCGTGTCGAATTGCTGTTGGAAAAAGAGATCCACCTCTATCTGGACCAGTTACAGGCACAACTCAACGTCATCAATAGACTCAGCAGGCTGGCGCCGATATTCGGTTTTGTGGGTACAATCATCGGTTTAATCAATGTGTTGAACCACATCGGCGATCCCTCCCAGATCGGCCAGGGAATGGCGGCTGCCCTACTGACCACCTTTTACGGCCTCCTTTTCGCCAACTTTCTTTTTCTGCCCATCGCAGGAAAATTTGCTGATTACAGCAGGAGAGAGGCATTGATACTCAATGTTGTCTATGACGGTGTCGTTGCCATCTGCGACCAACGCCCCCCGCTGGAAATCGCCCATCATTTGAAATCATACGCGGAAGCCGATTTTTTGACACCACAGCCGACATATACCCGACGGAAACAGCCCTGGCCTCAGTGGGGAGGCCCCGACAAACAGCGGACACCGGCACGATAAAAAATGTCTGACAACAGCGGCCGAATTACACAAGGACCATTCATGTCCATGGGGAGGAAAAGTCCCATGACGCGGTTTTCCTTTGGAAACTTCGCGGAGCCGGCAGAAGAGGATGGATTCTTGTGGAGTCTTGCCGACTTGATGACCCTTCTCCTCATTTTTTTCATATTGCTCTACGCCAACACGTTACCCCAACCCGAAGCCGAGATCGGAGAGCGGGGTACTGTCTCTGAAAACAATTTCGTTCCACTGGAAATTGAGCTGAATCGATCACTTGAGCCGCTTTCCGACGAACCTTTTGAACAAGAAATTTCAGATGAATACCTGCCGAAACTGCTGTTGCCGGATGAGCCTGCACCCGTGACACCAACACCTGTGACACCAACACCTGTGACACCAACACCCATGACGCCCACCCCCATAACAAATGATTCGACGGGATCCATCGAATCGTTAGACACAAAAAAAATGGAAGATCTCGAAAAGAGCTTCAGCAGTGATTTTTACATCCGGTGGGACGAAAGAATCCCTGTTTTTGTGCTGGGGGAGAGGATCACTTTCAATATTGGGAAGGCTTTGCTTCTGGTAAGTTCTCGATCGGCATTGAGACGAATTGTCGACATCATCGTACCGTTGGAGGACTACCAGATCATCGTGTCAGGCCATACAGACAACATAGCCATAAACACGCCGATCTTTCCCTCTAACTGGGAATTGTCTGCGGCCAGGGCCGCCAGTGTGGCAAAATTTCTGGTTTCCCAGGGTATTGACCCGAAACGGCTAATCATCCAAGGTAAAGCCGAATATCACCCCCTGGTGTCCAATTCATCGAATGAAAACCGCAGGATGAATCGGCGAGTTGAAATCTCCCTCTTGCAAGAAAAGCAGATAGATAGCAACAAACCCTGACCTTTTCTATTTCTTGAAATAGGCATTAGGATCACTTTCTAACTGGTCGATTTTTTCTTGAACCAGCCGAATTTGATTCTCTTTCATACCATTGGTAAACCTAGGGCCCAGGCCACGATTTTGAATGTCTTCAATCGCTTTTCGCAACCGGGCCAGTTCTTCCTCGATACCCTGGCTCTGTTCCACCAGTTGCTCTTCCCGCTCAGTTTCCTCTTCCTGTGCTTTTTTTTGAGCCTGCTCTTCAAAATAGCTGTCGGCTTCTTTGCCTGCCTCTTCCGCCATGCGGTCAAACTCCTGCCGTTTCTTAGCATCATCTGCCTGATCGGAATGAACTTCTTGAACCATTTCCAGACTCTTAACATCTTCCGGCGGTTGGGAATTGGAGTACCGCTTGACACCATCGGCATCCGTCCATGTGTAAATCGTGCCGGCAGAGGCAAACCCTGAAAAAAGAGAAAAAAAGATAAAGCAAACAACAATGATCATCTGCTGCATAAGAATCTCCTGGTAAAAGACAATATTAAATGCTCTATTGAAAGTCTATAGGGTGCAGGCAATCTAAGTCAACATCTATCGTTTCTTGCATCCTCAGCATTTTTTATGCTAAATTACCTCTGAAATATACCCCATCGGGAAACGTTTAAGGTCAAGAGTAAACTATGCCTTCTTTCGAGGTTGTCATTGAGTATTGGGTGTTACTTGTCCCGCTGATATTGCACGTGGCAGGCTTTCTCTTCATTTTTGATGTCCTAATGCACGGCAGAACCAGCCAGGGTACCATTGCCTGGGTCATGGCACTTTTCTTTTTTCCTTACCTGGCTGTTTTTCTGTATATGATGTTCGGTGCCCGTCGGATCCAGGATTACACGGCTGCCCATCAATCCGGCACCACGGATATTCACCATCTGGGCAAACAGCTGAGGCAAAATAAGCAGCTTAGAAGCCTTATGGTCCGTGAAACCCCACAAATCGACGTTCTTAGCAAAATCTACCAGTTACCCATCATGAAAGGAAATCGATGCAACCTTCTAATCGATGGAGAAGCAACCTTTAATTCAATTTTCAAAGGAATCAAGGAGTCCCGGCACTATATTCTCATTCAATTTTTCATCGTCCACAGCGACAATCTTGGAAATCTACTAAAATCTGCGCTGATTGAACGGGCCGGGGCCGGTGTTCAGGTCTATTTTTTATATGATCAAATCGGTTCGGCCGGGCTACCACGATCCTATATCAACGAATTGAAATCCGCCGGTGTTCAGGTCGGAATGTTTCGTTTGGGACATGGCTGGCTTAACCGATTCCGAATCAATTTTCGCAATCATCGTAAAATCGTTGTGGTCGACGGTGAGAAAAGCTGGGTGGGCGGACACAATGTCGGTGATGAATATCTGGGCAAAAGCAAACGATTTTCCCACTGGCGGGATACCCACGTAAAAATGGAAGGCCCTGTTACCCTGGCGGTCCAGCTCTCTTTCGTTGAGGATTGGCACTGGGCCTGCGGAATACTTCCCGATGTCTCATGGGCTCCACCACCCGGATTCGGTGATGAGCCGGCGCTCTGTATTCCTACAGGGCCTGGCGACCTTGTCGAAAGCTGTTCCCTGATGATGGTACAGGCCATCAATGCCTCCACCCGGCGGTGCTGGATTCTCAGCCCTTATTTCGTTCCCGATGTGGCCGTCATCAAGGCCCTTCAACTGGCTGCCATGCGCGGTGTGGACGTACGCATCCTTATTCCGGCCCATCCGGACAAACGTGTAGTGTGGTGGGCGGCCCACAGTTATCTAAGCGAAGTCGCCGTTGCCGGCGTGCGCATGTACACCTTCAACAAAGGTTTTATGCATCAAAAGGTATTTTTGGTGGATGACATTCTGGCCGGCATCGGTACAGCCAACCTGGACAATCGCTCCTTGCGTATCAACTTCGAGATTACCATGGTCTTCACCGATCCCGGTTTCGTTCATCAGGTGGAACAGATGTGCATGGACGATTTTGCCAACTCGGACCAGCTGACCACCGACGATGTGTACAAGCGATCTTTTGCGTTCCGCCTTGCCATCCGAACGGCCCGCCTCTTTTCTCCCATATTATAGCGGTCATGATCGGCCAAGGCGTTCAACCGCCTCCCGCCGTGGAATGGTTACCGAAGCATTTTTAGGCATTATCCGAAAATTGGGGTTATCCTGCAATGAACTTGTATCCAACGCCATAAACCGTCCGGATGATATCCTGCTTTGGAAGGACCTCACCAATTTTTTTTCGCAGATTCTTGATGTGGCTGTCAATGGTGCGGTCATATCCTTCGAACTGGTATCCTTGAACCCGGTCAAGTAGTTCACTACGGGAAAAAACCCGACCAGGGCGAGCCATCAGCGTCATAAGCAATTCGAACTCGCTGGGAGTCAGGTTGATCGGCGCCTCTCCAACTGTAACCTCACGGGTGTTTCTATCCAAACGGATGGAGCCGACAATCAATCTGTCCGGAGAATCCTTTAATCGGGTTCGCCGCAACACCGCCTTTACCCGGGCCACGACTTCCCTCGGGCTGAATGGTTTGCAGACATAATCATCGGCACCGATTTCCAGTCCGATCAGTCGGTCGATCTCTTCCACTTTGGCAGTCACCATGATGATTGGCACTGTTGAAAATTTACGCACTTCGCGACAGACTTCAATTCCATCAGCGCCGGGTAGCATTATGTCAAGAAGGATAAGGTCTGGTGATTGGGCATTTATACCGGGTAAGACCTGGTCACCACGTTTCAGGTGAGTCACCGTGAAATCGGATTGTTCTAGGTAGTCCTTCAGTATCCCTGCGATCTTGGGCTCGTCCTCAACAATCAGAATGTGCTCTCCTGCCATTTATCTACTCCTTTTCTTGACATATAGACACTATCTCCAATGGAAGCCTGATACGGATGGTCAAACCACCATCAGTATTGTTCTCGGCCGATATGCTTCCCTTGTGATATTCCACGATGTGCTTACAGATGGAAAGCCCCAACCCGCTGCCGCCATGACCCCTTCCCCTTGAAGTATCAACCCGGTATAATCGATCAAACAGTCTTGGCAAGGACTCTTTTGGAACCCCTGGCCCTGAATCTTTGAAACAAATGGTGATAAACCTATGTTCCGCCCGAGCAGTAACAGACACTACTCCAGGGGGGGATACATATTTACAAGCATTATTCAGAACATTGGAAAAGACCTGTCCAAGGCGGTCGGCATCGCCACGGATGCTAACTCCATTAAAGACCTGACAGTGCAGATCCAGGCGAATCTGCTTTTCAACCAAGCTCGCCTGGAACAGATCAATTGTCCTTGTAAGCACCTCCACCGGTGAAATGGATTGTTTGTTCAGCTTCAGTTCATTCGAATCCGCCATGGAAATCACGTGCAGATCTTCTACCAGCTTGCCAATGCGTAGCGTCTCTGCCTGCAAAGACTGTAAATTTTTCCTTGTGGGCCGGCGGACACCGTCCAGCAGGGATTCGATCTCTCCTCGCAAAATGGCAATTGGGGTGCGCAACTCGTGGGAAATGTCACTGAGCCACTGCTTTCGCAAGCGTTCATAGGCTTGAAGGGTTTCCGCCATGGTATTAAAGTGTTCGGCCAACTGGCCGAGTTCATCCCGGCCGGTACCTTCCATGCGAACTGAGAAATCACGGTTGGCGAGACTTTGAGTGCCTTCGGATAAACGTTTAATCGGCCTCAGTAAATGACGTGTCAACAACACGGCAATGATCATGGTAATGATTAAAACCATGCCCCCCAATATGTAAAACAGCCTGAATTGCCGGTTGGCAAAATCAGCCGGGGGACCTTTTTTAAACGATTTGTTTTGGGTCAATCCCAGCCACCCGACACTCTTGCCCTCTACCTGAACTTCCACCAATTGAAGGTTGTCCCCAGGTGACGGTTGGCCGATAATCGGGCGCAAGTGTACATCCGAGAGCAAATATCGCGGTCCTGAATTAAAATGTTTTATTCGGTGCCGTTTGGTCGCCATGCCCCTTTTTCTATACTCGGATGGTTGATAATTTGGCAGTTGAAGTTCATAGTGTAACCGTTTCCGCCAATAATGGATGTTATTTTCGATACCCGACCAGCCGTCGTTGTTTCTGTACTCTTCCTGTAGTAGCGGAACGAGGCTTTCGAGTCGTTCAACCTTCACTTGAAGGATATATTCTTTAAAATTGCGAGCAAACAGATAGCGGGACAACTCCAAGGCTCCAAGCATAAGCAATAGGGTCAGAAAAAGGGCGCCGAACAGTTTGTAGGCCAGTTTTATCTTCATGTTTGTACCCTTACAGGAAAGCCGGATGAATTCAATAATTAACACACATCTACAGACAAACCCCACGGGTTCATCATATTTTCTCCACAATTGCATAGTAAATAGTGTTTATTCACACCAAACTTAAAGGAGAATAAAAAATGAAAACAAGTGGAAAACTAAGTAAAGGTCTTATGGTTCTGTTGATTGCAGTATTTTTTCTTACCGTATGGTTTGTCCCGGCCATCGCCAGGATGCATGGCCCGACAGACACATGGCGGGGAAAAGGGATGGAGAGACAACAACAACATCAGCGGTCGGCCCTTGGGTTCTGGCGAAATCCGCAACTGGTTCAGGAGCTGGATCTGACCGATGATCAACTCAGCCGGCTCCGGGATTCAGAGTTCGCTTCCCGTGAAGAGCAGTTGAAGTTAAAGGCCCAGCTCGACGGCTATCGGCTGGAAATGGAAAAGGCCTTTTCCGGTAAGAGCATTGACGACAAAGCCGTTCGCCAATTAGCTGCAAAGATGGCCGATGTAAAAGGAAACATTTTTGTTCAAAATGTTGAATCACGCCTGTCCGTTGGCAAGATCCTGAATGCGGATCAAATCAACAAACT
>DAOWNV010000311.1 GCA_030642405.1 Desulfosarcina sp. | reverse complement strand
ATCGTTGGAAAAATCTTGTTCAATGCTTCGAGGTAGAGCCTCCCTTTGGTCACGGCTTTGGCTTGGGCATATTCGCCGTACAGAACCTCTAACCTTGCGGCATGACCCTTGGCACGGTTAACACGGTCCAGTGATTACACCTCCGCTGCGTTGATGGTCCGTTCCGCCTCTCCTTTCGCGGCGGGAATGGCCTTGCTGTAATCTTCTCTTGCCTGGGAGATCATTTTCTCCTTTTCCTGGGTGGCCTGGTTGACTTCGTTGAATGAAGGCTGAACCGGCGGCGGCACATTGGTTTTTTTCATCTCCACGGTTACAACTTTAATTCCCGTTTCCGCCTTGTCCAACTCTTTCTGGAGAACATGAAGCGCCTCAACGGCGATCTCATCCCGTTTGGTGATGACCTCGTTGATACTTCTGTCTCCCACGACCAGGCGCATACTGGATTCTGAAAGATCCCGCAGCAGGCCGTTGGCATCTTTGACCTTGAACAGATAGTTATAGGGATCCTTAATTTTGTACTGAACAATCCAGGGAACGATGGCAACGTTTAAATCCCCAGTCAGCATCAATGAAATACTTGCCGTATCCGACGCTGAAGAGAAGCTACCTCTTTCCGACTGAAAACCAAATTCTTCCTTGTAGATACGGTCCTGCCGTACCTTGGTGACCCTTTCGATGCCAAAGGGAAGTTTGAAATTTGGACCAGGCGCTGCAGGCCGGACGTACTCACCAAATCGCTGAACCATGCCAACCGATCCGGATTCGATGGTAAAAAAGGTCGAGTATCCGACGAGCAATGCCACGACAATCAGGATAATCAGTAATGATCCACCGGGGGGGGTGAATTTTTTCAACTGGCTGATGATGTCATCCATCTGTGGTGGTCCGCCACCTTGTTGTTGGTGTTGACGGTTTAATTTTTCCCAATCCCAAGCCATTTTTCATCCTTTTAGTAGGTGGTGTTAAAATAGAGGGTTTTTAACAAACTATAGGCAAATTTAAGATTAGCATTCAAAGAAGTCAAGAGAAATCAAAATGAATTCGATCTGTTCCGGGTTGGGGTTGACTTATATAGAAACAATTTCTATACCGGCTTAGTTGTTTAAGGAGGATGATTCTTAATGGAAAAAAAACGTTCCGCCTGCACCGAATTCACACCCATTGGTCAGGTGTTGGAGACAATTCTTGATCAATGTCGGTCGAATAGTGGTGGTGGAATTCAGCATTTGATTCATGCCTGGAAAAAAGCGATTGGCCCCCCTATTTCGGAAAACGCGAAACCTTTTGCAGTGAACAGCAGGTTGTTGCTGGTTCATGTATCCAGTTCCGCATGGCTTCATCAGCTTCATTTTTTAAAGACAGACCTGCTGGACAAACTTAACCTTGCTCTTAGCAAGCAGCACCGGATCAAGGACATCAAATTTAAAATTGGTCCGATGTGAATAATGGAATCATTCACTCACGATACGTTCTTCGACGGAAATGTGGTTTTATCCCAGCCCAAATACGGCTATCGGTTTTCCATCGATGCCGTACTTCTCTCCCATCTGGCCATCGAACAACCAGGTAACACCGTACTGGATTTGGGCACCGGGTGCGGTGTCATCCCCATCCTTTTGGCACATCGATGTCCGGACCATAAAATCTCGGGTGTGGAAATTCAGCCTGAATTGGCCGACCTTGCTCTGTTGAATGTCGAGGCAAACAAGATGACCTCCCGGATCGACATTGTAAAAAAAAATATGACGAATCTGGTGCCGGTGGATGTGAACGGAACTGTGGATTTGATTGTAACAAACCCGCCGTATCGCAAACTGGGCAGCGGAAGGATCAATAAAGACAGTCAAAAGGCCATAGCACGTCATGAATTAAGTGTGAACATAGAAACGGTGCTGATCACAGCCAGGCGGCTGCTCAATAAATCCGGCAGGTTTTGCATTATTTACCCGTCTACTAGAGTCATTGATCTAGTCTCAGCGATGCGTTCCACAGGGCTTGAACCCAAGTTTTTGACAATGATTCACTCCAATGCGATTTCACCGGCACGGTTGGTTGCCATAACGGGGGTTAAAGATGGACGCCCCGGAATTGAAACCAGTCCCTCGTTATATTTGTACCATGAAGACGGAACATATACCTCAATCGTTGAAGCCATGTTTTCCGGACGTATCTATTCAAAAAGAGTGTTCATTACCAATCCGGATCTCACTTTAGGATAGAAGTAGGTTGATTTCCTGGGCATGATCAATCCTTTTTGGGCTACCTCCTGAACCTGTTCGATACGCGTGGGATTAATCAGAAAGGCTACATCAAAGTTACCGGAATCGATAGATGCAAGAGCCGGATCGGCTGTACTTGCGTACCCAATAAGTTGTTCATTATCCAGTCTCTCCTGGTTGAATCCGAGGATTTTCATAAATACCAGCCGTGTCAATACCGTAACATCCAGAATTCTCAACGAGGGATCCAATTTATCCTGAAACAGATGGTCCATCACATCGGGTTTGAGGGTGAGCAAATAAAAAACAGATGATCCATGGCTATAAATACCAAGGCTATGATTTTTTACACCCTTTTCGAGTGCATCCAGAAAGCTATCTTCAACATTTTCGCGGCTTTCGGGTGTAAAAGGGAATTCAGCGATGTCGAAATAGGCTCGGGAATCGTCAATGGCCCGCCTTAGTCGGCTACTGTTAATGGATTTCAGAAGACGATGAGCGGGAAGAATGATCAGGCCGGGATCACTCATACTGCAAAGGTACATCAAAACGTAATTGGCAGGATGTTTATCGTTGAAAGTAGGATCTGTTTCCTTCAAGTAATTTCTATAGTTCAAAGCCGTTTCATAGCGATGGTGACCGTCCGCGATAAAAAGTCTTTTATACTTCATGGAGGTTTCCACCCGAGTGTGAATATCCGGGTCCAGGATACGCCATAAACGGTGACGGTGGCCATATTCGTCATCGAAATCATCATCGGGTGATGACTTTTCCACAGCCCCTTCAATGGTCTGCAAGACACCTCCATCATCCGGATAAAGAGAGAAAATGGAGCAGAAGTTACAGCGGGTGGCCTTCAACAATTCGAGTCTTTCGGATTTTATCTTTGAAAAGGTTTTCTCATGAGGAAGGACGATGCCTTTATCAAACGATTCCAATCTTACCAGTGCAATCAGGCCATAACGGGTGAACGTCTTGCTTTCATGGGAATAGGTAATGGCTTT
>DAOWNV010000007.1 GCA_030642405.1 Desulfosarcina sp. | reverse complement strand
GGTTTTTCTTGTAAAATACATTGCCGGACTTGAAATCGGATCCTTCGGATTCGATGGCCGTCTGCCCTTGTCGAATCAGATCCAGATGGTTTTCCCCGGACCGGAGAATCAGAGCGATGGCCAGTTTTTCCGTTTTTTCAGGAGGAAAGGCCTCTTGCCATCGGGCTGCGGCAGTGTCAACGGACACTTGATCAAGCGTACTTGAAAGCAATCTCTCCAACTCGGATAATCCTTCTTTGAGCTGGGCTTCGCTGTTGCCCGTAACCACGAAAAGACCGGCCTGGCTTTCAAAAGACAAGGGATCCGGACTCTTTTTTTTCTGTAAGTCCTCTTTTTCATCCACCTGCAAGAGAACATGGCTGCAGGTACCATCCATTGTAACACAAGCGCTGACAGCGGTTTGCGGGCCTGCTTCTCGATTCCGATACCAGGGTTGCAACCGGTTTGGTACATGGAACCGGTTGGAATCCATGAAAGAAAAATTGGACACCTCAAATCCGACCAAAGGCGGTAACCTGCGATGGTAAAGACAGAGTGCGGTTTTCAAAACGGAAAAAAGACCGTGGGCAGCACCGGTATAACCGGATATCGGTGTTGTGGAGCCCAGCGCTATTGCCGATTCCGGATCATCCGGGATGTATCTGCTAAAAAAATCGGACAAAGCAGACATCTCTATCCTGTCCAGGTTTGGTATGCCTGATCCGTGGGTTTCCACAAAGGATATCTTGTCTGCCTTCAGCCGACTTTTAGAAAGGCATCGGTTCAGGGATCGACAATAGACCGATTCATCCAATGAGTTTTTTGTCGGATCCGTTCCCCCGGCACCGCCTATGCCGTGAATGACGGCGTACACGCGGTCATTATCGGCTTTAGCCTGGTCTAACCGTTTGAGGACCATGGCGACGGCCCCATCACCGGGAAGTGTGCCATCCGCCGAGGCATCGAATGGACGGACCTGATTGTTTCTGGAAATAGAAGAGAGGCGATTCATGCGAATGACGTTACGCCCTTCACCAGCCAAATCCACAGCCCCGACCAGCATTGCATCCACGGCATTTTGGCAAAGAAGATCTACTGCTACACGAAGTGCTTTAATACCCGATGCAGCATTTGCGCTGACAACGAAGCTTGGACCTCCGAATCGAAATTCTCTGGCCAGCCGACTGGCGACAATGCCTCCCAGAGCTCCCATTACACGCGAGGGTGTCAAGGGCGGCGAGCATTGATCACGAAGGCGTTCCAACCATAGATCCATATGGATTTCATCCAGCCCCAGTGTATTCTCAGAATTCCATTTTTTGGCGGCACCGGCCATTTGCCAACGTAAATTAAAATTGGTGGCTTCAAAATCGAATTCGATGCCGAAGACCACTCCCATTCGTTCGCGGGGTTGGCGCAGTGGTAGACCGGCATCGACCAAAGCGCCGGCACCTACTTTTAAGGCTAACAATTGCTGGGGCAGGATGTCATTTATTTCGCTAGGAAGAATTTGAAAATCACCAATGTTTATGGTGATTTCGTCCATGTACGCGCCCTGTGGGTCGAATCCGTCCATTTGATTTACCAGCGTCCTGTCAGCTCTTTTCCATCGATCCGAAGGACGGTGTGTGATTGCACTTTTCCCCGAAAATACGGCCTGTTCGAAATTCTTCAACCGTTTCAATGCGCCTACGGTTGTTTCCATACCGACGATGGCGATCGGGCAGGGCTTGAGCTCATCAAGACGTTTTTGTATGGATATTGTACCGGATTCGATGTTTAGATCCGTTTTTTCGGGAACCTGCCACTGTTCAAAAAGGACATGGGCGTTGATACCGCCAAAGCCGAAAGCGCTGACTGCAGCACGCCGTGGACAATGGGACGAGCGTTCTTTCCAGACGCCCGGCTGGTTCTGAACAACAAACGGGGATCCTTCGAGAGGGCTGTTTTTCGGAGGAGCATCAAAATGTATGGTCGGTGGCAAGGTTTGGTGCCCAATGGCCAAAAGCGTTTTGATCATACCGGCGGCACCGGCTGCTGTCAGAAGGTGACCGATCATGGATTTGACGGAACCGATGGCGCAACTGTTTTCTATGTGACCTTCTTTTTCCCAGAGTTTGACAAGACTCTTGATTTCCGTTGTATCTCCTGCACGTGTTCCGGTTCCGTGGCATTCGATCAGATCCACGTCCGACGGTTTCCATCCGGCGATTCGATACGCTTGCTGCATGGCACGAACCTGACCTTTGGTTTCCGGTGCCAGCAGGTTTCCCCGCATGTCGTTGGAAAGACCGATACCATGGATAACGCCGTGAATGATATCACCGTGATCCAGTGCATCGGATAGTCGTTTGAGAACAAGAATGCCGACACCTTCACCAACCACCAATCCATCGGCGTTTCGATCGAACGGAGAACAGCGGCCTGATGGTGAGAGTGCCTGGAGTTGGCTGAAACCGGTTTGGGTGTATAGGCATTCAGGCCGGGAAACTCCTCCTGTGACGACCATATCGGCACGGTCTGCATTCAAGGCGTCGCAGGAGAGCTTGAGTGCGTACATGGACGATGCACAGGCAGCGTCCAGGGTAAAACTATCGCCACCGAATCCCATTTCAGCAGCCAATAGAGCCGCGGGGAAGCCATCCACACGACTTGCAAAAGCCTGGTGACGAGAAATCGTTTCTTTTGAATCCAAACGGTTGGGAAAAAGATGGTTTTCGATGGCCCGGCCCATGATTTTTCTGGAAAATGCGGAGGCGCTGTCCGTCGGCAAGGCAATGGCAGCTAAAATGACGTCAACACGGTTAGGATCAACAGGTGCGGTCATGCATCTCTCAACGGCTCGTTTTCCAGCCGTCAGGGTGAGCTGATGACCCGGGTCCAGATGTTGTGTCAGATTTGCATCCAGAGAAAACAGATGCGGATCGAATGAAAAGCCGTTGATCAGACAGGCATGACTGGAATAGGTGTGGTCCGGCGTCAAAACGGAGCGGAGCCTATCCGAAAAGGACGATATCCAACGATTTTCGGGCACGGGTGCGCTTTGATCAATGCCCTGAACAATATTTTTCCAAAACGTATCGAGATCCGGGGAACCGGGGAAAATTCCATCCATCCCAACGACGGCAATTAGAGGTGATTTTTCCATAAATCCATAAATAGAGAATGTTCAGGAAGCTGGTTGGATTAACGGTTATTACGAAAAGAATCACATACCCGGTTCGCTGCAATAACGCAAGAATCAATGAAAAGTGGATATTGTTTTGACAGGTTGTCCGGCAAAGGTTATTCTGCATCATAGGCTTTTGGTATAAATGATCTGCAGTAGCAGCCTTGCCCTGAACAGCTTCCATTCACCGACCTTGCCAAAAGCGTTTCGAAAAGTACGTATATACCAAATAGGAGGTTGGCCATGAAAATTAATTTTCAGCGCATCCTCTGCGCAACAGATCTTTCCGACTTTTCCAACTCGGCTGTTGTTAAAGCCGTGGAAATGGCAAAGGAGTTCGGATCAAAACTATCCATCTGCCACGTGATCGATCTTCCGATGGCTACCATGCATGGTGCGGCGTTGGTCTTCCAGGAAGAGCAGATTGAAGAAATGAAAAATAATGCTTTTGATCAGATCAGGGATTTGGTGGCCGGAAACGAACTGAGCTGGGAGGCAGTTGTGGAAACAGGTCCGGTATCCGGCACCTTATGCCGGTTTGCAGAGGGAAAAAGAGCTGATCTGACCATTGTTTCCACACATGGACGTACCGGTTTGAAGCGACTTTTTCTTGGATCGGTTACGGAAAGGTTGTTGCGAACGATAACCTGCCCTCTGCTTGTTGTTACCTCACCTAAAACCGATGATGAGCCGGTCAAACGTTTCAAGGGATTCGGTTTTAAAAATATTTTGGTCGGATGCGATTTTTCAGCCGATTCGAAAAGAGCAGTGGAATATGGGTTCAGTTTATCCCAGGAGTTCCAAGCCATAATTCATCTCGTTCATGTGGTTGAACCGTTCGTCTACCTGGATTCCCTGGAGTCTGACAGTTTTTACAAAGAGATGTTGGTGGACAATTCCACCGGTTGCCGAGACCGCTTGGAGGAGTTGGTGCCAAAGGAGGCCCTTGACTGGTGCAAGGTGGAAATTGCATGTGAAAAAGGTAAGCCGTTTCAGGCTTTAAAAGTGTATGCCGATCTTCACCAGGTTGATCTGATCGTACTCGGCGTACGGGGGCATTCTCTTGTGGAAACCATGCTGTTGGGGTCTACGACGGATCGTCTGATCAGAGGGGTTGATTGCCCGGTTTTGTCGGTTTGCCCACCGTAATAGGGATGTTGTCAATTGAGAGCCACGAATGTCGACGGCTGTTTATACCTTGTCTGCCGGCAACATGAAGACAAAGGGAAGACCCATGAAGCCCACGATCGCAAAGAGGATGTATGCTGTCCTCAACCCGATAATGTCTCCTGCCATTCCTACGATTACCACCACCGCGGAGCGGGACAAAAAAGAGATCATCATGTAAAGACCGTTTGCTGCAGCTGGACTTTGTTGAGCATTTTCCTGGACCATG
The DNA here is from genome assembly GCA_030642405.1 of Desulfosarcina sp. Classification (GTDB taxonomy): domain Bacteria; phylum Desulfobacterota; class Desulfobacteria; order Desulfobacterales; family Desulfosarcinaceae; genus Desulfosarcina. The sequence continues at coordinate 18,701 of DAOWNV010000007.1, read as the reverse complement.
GCCAGCATTACCGGTGTGGTGGACAATAAGGTAAAACCGGTTAAAACCAATAAAACATACGATGCCGCCCCATCCACCAAGACAAATGCCAATAACGATATCGGTGCACTCACTATGGAAAAGGTCAACATCCGCCGACGACCGATACGGTCGCTTAGTGTGCCTGTAACCATGACGCCTGCGATCCCTGCTGTTTCGAAGATGGTCAGCCCAATTCCGGCCAGCCACAGATTACCCGTATTCATTTCAATAAATGTCGGCAGGAAAGAAGTCATACAGCCATGCATAAAGCCCCTGGCAACCAAAATTCCAGTAATGGGTAAAAGGATATGGCTCATGCTGCACCAGGTTTGCCGTAATGGTACAGGTGCGGCAGAGGTTTTTGTTACCGGGAGATTTCGGGTTGCTCTGAATAGCAGAGCGGAACAGATGAAACTTACCACCATTACCGGATAACAATCTTCCAGTCCCCATAAAGAAACGATCCCAACTGCAACCATTGGCCCGACAGCACGGGCCGCTTCCCCCCCGACCATGAAAAAAGACATGCCCAAGCCTTTTCGTTCGGCGGACATGTTTGCCACCACAACCGGTGCCGGTACATGAAAAATGGATACGCTGATGCCGGCGGATATCATAAGGATCACCATGACACCAAATGTGGGCGCGACACCGATGAGGCTCATGGGAACGGCAGTCAATGATGGTGCAAGAACAATAAACCAGCGTACGGAAATACGATCCGCTAAAGACCCGATCCATGGGTTGAGCAAGGCAGGTAGCTGCATCATAGTGGAAAGCAAACCGGCTTGGGTGAGGTTCATCGACAATTTTTCGATGAGAAGAGGCAGCAGTGGCGCCAGAAAACTGGAGTAAACATCATGGATAAAATGGCTAATGGAGACAGTGATAACACCCGGGAGATTGAAACTTTCGGCCTGTGATGGCCTCCGGGAAGCAGATGGATGCTTACTTGTTTGCATATGGGCCTTTTGTAAAAAGATGTCAAGTGAGAGCATACGTTTTTAAAAATTTGAGCATATATCGGTTTGGACGGGATTGGTCAAGCGGAAGGAGGCAACCAAACCTTCAAGATGCTGAAACCCACACCGTTTTGCGGGATTAATAATGTTGTCTTTTGACGGAAAACGGTTATCTTTATTGAAATAACTATTATTTCGAAAAAGGATTCTGTCGATGTATCTTGCCCGATTGAAAGAGAAGCAAAACAGTTGTCGGTACGTTATTCGACAATCCTATGCAGAAGGAAACTTTTATAAAAGCCGTGATCTATTTGACTTGGGTGAAGACCCATCGCAGTTTATTATTTATCCCGGGGGAAATGGGTTTTACATTGATCCGGTGGTGGAGGATGCCATTGCGGCTTTGGGAACCTTTGTTTCGCAGGATGATCTGGAACCGGTTTTTTACCCTTTTTTATACCCGCACATTCGAAAAGTAATCGATGGATTTGATCAAAAGAGGCATGCGAATAAGGTTGACGATGACTGCTACCCATCGGATTCTTATCACCTGTTCGATCGCTACCGGCTTCATTATCTCAAAATGGGACAGGTTAATTCAAGGGCCTTGAATTGTGTGCCCGACCGTTTTTATGCCGGACTCCGGCATAAATCCAGGGACCAGATCGAATACGACTTTATTACAGCCGAAACCATACTCAAACCTTTCGAGCTATCCAGGTACACCTTCCAAATTTTTGATTTGCAGCAGCACTTCGATTCAGGTTTTGCACGCAGCCATCCTGAATTACTCGATCAACAGCGCATGGATCGTTTTTTCGTAAAAACCTTGTGTGACCTCAATCGGGACGAAGCGTTCTGGACGGATAAACGAACAGGTTCTATCCTCCATCACCACCTGATTCGCTATGTAGTGATGTATTTCGACAATTACTATCTTCCGCTGGATCCATTTCGAAGCTTTCTACGAGAATTCATGAATCGACATCGGATCCACCGCCCCCCGAGAAGTGTTGAGGTGAGTTTTGCCGAGTCGGCTCAACTATTTGGTGTTACTGTTGATGTATTGAAAAAGATGGATGGATTGGCGCTTACACGCAAATACAGAAAGCTGGCCATGAAACATCACCCGGACAGGGGAGGGGACCCTGAAACCTTTGTCAAACTCAGCGAAGCCTATGAGAAGGTCATGAAGGGAAAATCCAGGAACTAAGGATTGGGGATGAAATTAATTCCCAATCCTGATAATGGTTTCGTAAGAAATATGAGATTTTTGATCTCGGATTCCCTACGAAATCATTACGGTAAATAAAGTTACGGTTGCGGCGGACCCGGTGGTGTCGTAGCCGGTGGTGTCGTGACTTTGATTTTTTCTTCATAGGTTGAAAGGAGAAACAATGTTGCCAACGGCTGGGTGAACAAAACACCGATAAACACCATCCCACCGATCATGGTAATGGCCATAAAAATGATGACCACAATCACATGGTCGACGATAGCACCACGTTTTCCCATGGCGTAGCTTTCCTTGATTGCATCCACAAGCCCCATCTTTTTATCCGTCATCAAGGGAATGACATAAATGCAGCAGAAGGTAACGGCAGCGACAATTAAAAGGCCGGGTAGAAAGAGCAGCATGAAGCCGATGCAGGATGCCAAAAAGATTGCAATGCCGAATCCCAAAAGGGGTAAAAACAGGTTCATTTGCGAAAAGAGGTCCTGCACTTTGGGCTCCCGGCCATTGCGGATCAACTGGAGTAGGCTATAGGTGTAGCCGGCCGATGTGACTGGGGCTAAAATCCCCAGGCTAAGGGCGCTCACTGCAACCAAGACCAGTGTTATGAGGATTAATGAAACGATATTTCCAAGGGTAAGATTCCAGGCACTTTCGATATGACGCTTAAAATTCATGGTCTCTCCTCAAAGCATAATAATTTTTATTTCCAGCGGGTGTGAAGTAAGTTACGACTTTTTTCACTGATGATTACGACTGTAACAGATGATGGCATATACCGATATTAATTGAAGATTGTCAACCACCATCAAAGTAATTAAAACCACAGAGAACTAAAGCTTAAAACGTTGAATGCCCTTAATGGCTAATAGCACAGGTCGCAAACTTTATCACCTGTCCAAGTGACCATCCAGCATCTTGAAGACGGTACAGGTCACGGGCGATGAGACGCAAGGACATAATACGGCTTATTCCTTCTTTTTAGGAAATGAAAGCCCCTTAAGGACTGAAAAAGGGCTGTTTGCTACTTGAGAATCGCATTGGCAATGGTTTTTGTTCAGATCGGCACCACAGCCATTACAAAGGCCTTTACAATTGTCCCGACATAAAGGTTTGATTGGGATGGCCATAATGATCTGTTGTGACACTCCATCGCTCAGGTCAATGCTGTTTCCGCTGAAAACGATTGCATCCATTTCATCTGTTTTCAGTTCTTTTTCTTCAATGGCATCGTCATCGATTGAGGCAGGATTATCCGGAGTGGCTGTTGCGGTAAATTCAGTATCGATTGTCAAATCATAAGACTCTAAACAGCGACTGCAGGGAATGTGAGCCAGCGTTGAAACCGCACCTTTAATGATAACGGTATCATCGGCAATAATAGTTGCGTGGATTCGAACATGTACCGGTTGATTAAAGGAAACTGTTCCTTTTTGGGAAATGGAAGTAAGAAGCGGAAAAGATTTTACATCAACCGTCTTATCCAAATCCAAACCATGTTCTTTGATACTAAGGATGTGAATCTGCAACATTTTTTCTAACGGCCCGGAACAATGATCCGCGAGTCATTCTGTTGTTGTTCCTCTTCCTGCATTTTTTGAATTTGTTGAACCATTTTAACCATCTCCTGTTCCATGGCGGATGGAAATGCTTTGATGGCTTCTTCCAAGTCGTTGGCCGTCAAACGTGCTTGTAACGGCAATGGGCCCTGGGGCGTGATAATCTGTGTATGACCAAAGAAAATGGGTGAACGGCTTGGATCGTCCTTCCCTTCTTTCGTCACTGGTATCATCCGTCGTATGGAGGCCACTTTTAGATCTGTAATTCCATCTTCACGATAAAGATTCGTTTTGTCTACTGTAAACTCGATCTGATCCTGCTGCACCATAATTTTTTCTCCGATTTTGTTGCTGGTAATCAAACGAAAAGTTTTAGCAACGTATCTGATTTTAGCCTGGGTGTCACGGTGTTTATTCTTTTTTGGCAAAGTTGGACAACGGCAGGAAAAAATTAAAGGTGGCCCCCTTTCCCCGAGTGCTTTTAACCTCCAATCGGCCTTGGTGATGCTGGATGATTTGTCTTGTGATGGAAAGACCCAGACCTGTTCCCGACGGTCGTCCGAGCGTTGGGTTTATGACCTGCTGAAATTTGTTGAAAATCTTTTTTTGGTCGGCTTCGCTGATCCCGATGCCATTGTCCGTCACGGAAACAACGGCCCGATCATCGGAAATACTCAATTGAATGACGATCCATCCACGATCAGGGTCACAGAATTTGACGGCATTTGAGATTAGGTTTACCATGGCTCGTATCAATTGATCCCTGTCCCCTTGGATAGGATGTGATTTCTCTGGAAGGTGTACCTGCATCTGTATTTGTTGCTTGTCCACCAATTGCCGGGTGGCGCTTACCGCATCTTCGATCACATCCTTCATGTCTACAGATGTGATGTTCCACTCGGTTCTGCCGGATTCCAATTTTTGAAAATCTAAAACCTGGGTGATCAATCGTGTGAGACGCCGAGTTTCTTTGATAATGATGCCGGTAAACTCATTTTGCCGGTTGGAAGGGGTATCCGGGTAATCGTGGAGAATTTCGGCGAGCGAGCGGATGGCGGTAAGTGGTGTGCGGAGCTCGTGGGAGACCGTCGAGATAAAATCGTCTTTCATTCGATCCAATTCCTGAAGACGCTGGTTGGCAGCGCGCAATTCCGCTGTGGTCCGCTCGAGTTCGTGGCTGTAAACAATCGCCTGGCGGGTTTCGTTTAAAATTTCCATCACTTCGTCAATGCCAAGGGGTTCTTCTTTGACTACGGAGGCAACCATTGCACGCGCAGATGCCGACCCGATTGCACCGGCCAGTAACTTTTCGATATGATTAACCAGTCCCGGGTCACGGGTAAGCGATTCATTCGGGTTAATGCTATACTGCATCGCGTAGCTGTCAAGTGCTGCTTCAGCGCGTTTTCTTCCTATAAAACGTTGCAGCATGGAGATGAGGTCGGGGAGATATGCGGTCCCTCGCCAGATAGAAGAGTCATGTACCCTGCCAATGTACCGGTAGACGTCAACAAACATGGTGGCCTGTGAATGTTCTAAGGCAGAGGGTCGACTGAACAATGATCCGACGATGTAAAATCCGAGGTTGGCGGTCATGCTCCAGAAAACGGCATGGGTGATATGGTCGAACGCATCCAGTCCAAAAAGTGCGAATGGCTTCAAAAATGTGATGCCGAAGGGGCCGTGTTCCAAAAAATCCTGGGGGATCAGTCCAGCACCGGCGAGAGAAGGTAAAAACAAGGTGTAAAACCAGACGAAAAAGCCCGCAAGAAGGCCCATAAGTGCTCCGGTTCGGGTTCCGCCTTTCCAGAAGATGCCTATTAGCGCGGCAGGGGCGAACTGGGCGACCGCTGTAAAGGATACCAGACCGATGGAGACCAGGGTGTAGTACTCTCCGGCAAAATGGAAATAGGCATATCCCAAAAGAAGGACGAAAATAATGCTCAACCGTCGAATGGACAATAAAATACTGCTTAAATCTTCCCTCTGGGCCAGCTTAGATGCGTGCATACGCAAAAGCACCGGCATTATGAGATCGTTACAGATCATAGTGGAGAGAGCCACGGTTTCCACGATCACCATACCGGTCGCCGCTGACATCCCGCCGATGAAAACCAGCAATGTCAGAAAAATCTGCTGGTTGGCCATGGGTAGGAGGAGGAGGAACATATCTGCATCAAAACCCTTGGATCCGAAGAAAATCAAGCCGGCAAACGCGACGGGTAAAACGAAAATGTTGATGGCTACCAGATAAAGGGGGAACAGCCAGATGGCGTGGTTCAAATGTTTTTCGTTGACATTTTCTACAACCATGACTTGAAATTGTCGCGGCAGAAAGATAATGGCCATCATGGATAAAAAAATGTGCGCCAGCCAGCTAGCATAGGTTCCCGTTCCCGAATTCAGTGTCAACAACCGGCGAAGTTCGACGGAAGCCATTGCTTTTCGACCGATATCCGAAAATCCGTTGAAAAGAAAAAAGGTGACAAATATACCGACAACCAGAAACGCGACAAGTTTGATAATGGATTCAAAGGCAATGGCCGCGACCAGGCCTTCATGACGCTCGGTTGCTTCAAGGTTTCTCGTACCGAAAAGTATGGCGAAAAGCGCCAACAGCAAGGCTACATAAAAGGTTGTATCGTTCCATAAATGAATGGCCCCTGGAGATGGCAAGGGTGCCAGTGAGGGGTACTGTTTGATGAGCAAAAAGCTGGATGAGATAGCCTTGAGCTGGAGAGAAATATAGGGGATGATGCCCAATACGGCAATGACGGTAACCACACCTCCCAAGGTCATGCTTTTCCCGTAGCGGGAACCGATAAAATCGGCAATGGAGGTAATGCGATGAACTTTGGAGATGCGAACGATTTTTTTAACCACCAGCCACCCCAGAGCGGCCATCAGCGTGGGTCCTATAAAAATGGTAAGGAAAGCCGGTCCTGCTGAGGCAGCCAGCCCCACACTGCCGTAGAAGGTCCATGCCGTACAGTAAACAGCAAGTGACAATGCATAGATATATGGGTTGCTGATAATACTTCTGCCGGTGTCGGCTCTTTTGTCACCGTAATAGGCAATGCCGAACAATAGACCGATGTAGCATAAAGAAACAAAAATAACGGTTTCCGTTGCCAGCATGGTGTAGCCCTTTACCTTCGGTCCTCGTGGTATTGTGTGTGGGGCGTGGATTGGCTGATCACGAACAATAGCAAAACGAAAAGGAGCCAGACTGAAAAGAGATAGAGGAAAAAAACAGGAATGCCGAAGATCAGTGTGGCTTGGTCAAACAGAGAAAGAATAGGGAAGTTGAAAAACAGCAGTCCTAACAGAAATAGTCCCACCATCCGTCGGCCTCTTATTTCGGAACTCGTCATGGCAGGCTCCTGTCAATGAATGGGAACAGATGTTCGCGAACTCATTTATTAGTTATATACAGTCTATTTTACATGGTTTGCTATTGAACTTCCACCTCCGCCGGGGCAATGATATTCGGATTTTCCGTTTCTGATAATTCAGGCATCCGAATAGTTTGCACTTGCCAACCACGATGCCGCAAAATACCGGAAAAGGGTGGGGTACCCACCACATTTCCAACCAACTTGATGGCATTTGGGTCGAACCCCTCCGGAATTTTGACAAGGTCACCCTCATCCTCTTTCATTACAGGTTCGGGCGCAAGGTAGCGATCAACGGTTTTTCGGCAATTTTCGTGGATATTTCTTACTGCAGCACCGATTTGGGCGTCCTGATAATGGGAAAGATCTTCCTTTAGAAAATCCATTAACCGCCCCTGGCGCTGAAGAACGGTAAAAAGATGGACAAAAAGTCTTTTTTCGCGGTTTCTTTGGATCGTTTGATGCTCCTCGGAATCCTGTTTGTTTGCGCTTGACGGTTTATTCTTTTTTTGGGGTTCAGTTGGTGCGTTCAGCAATTTCCAAAGTGTGTTTTTCTGGAACATCCACTGCAAAATTCCAAAAAGAAAAATGAAAGCGAACATTAAGATATATATCTGTATATCTAATGGCGTATTTGCATCTTGTGACTGCCAATAAAATCCTGCAAGGACGGCAAAAAAAAGAAAAGAAAAAATACATGATTGAATGAATGTACGGATTTGAAAGGACTTTAACAACAAGTGCGGTTTCATCATTTTTTTGTTTGTCCGTCGTAAGTAGGTTGGGGAACGATTTCCGATTCCGATTTACAAGTCAGTTGAAAACAGGCCGGCTTTTACCTTGTGAAGGTCAATGAGTTATGCTAATCCCAAAGAAAGACAAGGTCAAGGGAACGTTTAACCAATCGGCTCAACAAAAGGCGTGCATCTTATAAAGACGCCTAAGTAAAGTGTTTAATCTCATGGGGACTAAATACAGACATCGTTTTGATTTTGATATTGGTTATCTTGAGAAAAGCCCTTGCCGGGAGTGCGCCGATCGCTACCTTTTTCCCGAGTGCATGGACGACTGTCTGTCCCTGGATAAAATTCAAACTGTTCTGGCAAACAGTGTTTCCTGTTCATGCTCCTATCATGCTGCGGAATCACATGCGATCTTTCAAGGCGCGAAAGAAGAAAAATAGGGTGGTTCTTGCCGGTCTACATCCAATCTTTGTAGCGAACTATTTTCTAATCACATTATCTCATTTCCTTTAGCGAACCATAGACGGTGAATATCAGGAGGTTTCATGAACGGGTATCGTTTTTTTCATCATCCACTCCATGTCCGGCTCACTGATTGCGCTCTTGCCATGAACCGAGAGGATCACCATCTCAAGGTTTTGATTCGTGACCCAAACCGAATCGACAATTTCAGTGTGAAAGGAGGGGGGCTCTTCTTCGATTATTCGCGGCAGCGTATTAATGCTACGTCCCTGGCCATGTTGCTTGAATTGGCCGATGCTTCTTCTGCTCAGAGTCGATTTGCCGATATGGCACGTGGGGAAAAGGTGAACCTTACGGAAAACCGTGCCGCTCTTCATATGGCTACCAGGCGTTTTTCAGGTGATCCTGTTCCTGTAGACGGTCGAAATGTTATGCATGAACTTGAAGGGGTAAGGGAAAAAATACGCTGTTTCAGTGAGTCCGTTCATAGGGAAGAAACTACGGGAAGTACCGGTAAAGCATTTCGGCATGTGGTCGTTGTAGGTATAGGAGGCAGTTATCTTGGAACTGAATTTGTTGCCACGGCCCTTGAAGCCTTTGCAGACAAAAAAATGTCACTATCTTTCCTGGCTAATGTGGATATTCATACTTCGGACATATCCAGCAGGAAATCGAACCGGAAGAAACTTTATTTATCGTAATATCTAAGAGTTATACTACAGTCGAAACCATGGCCAATGTCGACTTGATCATCCGATACTTGGAAACCCGCGGGCTTGATCCCTCCGGTCATCTGGTAACGGTGACTAGCAAGGGCAGCCCCGGTGATCAGAGCGATGGCCAAGGTATCGAGGCTTTTCACATGTTCGATTTCATCGGCGGTAGGTACAGTGTTACGAGTGCGGTGGGAGGTGTTCCGTTAAGTCTATATCTTGGATACGATCGATTCGAACGATTTCTACGTGGGGCGGAAGAGATGGACAGCCATGCCCTGAATGCATCGCCGGATCAAAATATACCCTTGATCGCCGCCCTCCTTACCGTATGGAATACTAGTTTCCTCAATTACCCGCAAGCAGCGATTATTCCGTATGCCTCACCTTTATCCAAATTGACCCCCCATGTTCAGCAATTGAACATGGAAAGCAACGGTAAGTCGGTGGATGTGGCCGGCCGTTTTCTTGAAAAACCTGCAGGTACGGTCATTTTCGGGGAACCGGGAACCAATGCTCAGCACTCGTTTTTCCAGTTTGCCCATCAGGGAAACGCATTTCCAATCGACTTTATTGGTGTTCTCAGTCCCCAGTACCGGATGAACGAGGGAGATTACAAAGGCGTCGGACACCAGCAGGAGTTGTGGGCCAACATGTTGGCTCAAGCTACGGCATTGGCCGAGGGAAAAGAGAATGAAAATCTCTCCGGATTCTTTTCCGGAAACCGACCTTCTTCCACAATTGTTCTCGAAAACCTGGAACCGGAGAATGTTGGCAGGTTGTTGTCCTTTTACGAGGCAAAAACGATCTACGAAGCATTTATCTGGGGGATCAACCCTTTCGATCAATTCGGTGTGGAATTGGGCAAGGTGACTGCCGGGACCCTGCGTAAAGAAATGGCAACACGCAATTCTGATCCCAATCATGATTTTAGCTCGGTAGATCCTATTAACCGCAGTTATTTACAAATGCTATTTGATGGAAAACTCCCCGTTACATAACTGAGAAACCGATACAGTACAGCTCCCCATATAGCCCCCGTGAGTTACATGATCAAAATTATCCTTAAGTTCAATGTTTATTTCGTCGATATCACTACTGAATCCGAAGGTTGAAATCCGGAAGCCGGCGTTTATACCGTTACTTTTATGGTATGAATCGGCAACAGACTACAAAATCATCGAACGGGTAAGATCGGTAAATTGAAAAGAAAAAACATATGACGGATAACCAAGAGCGGAAACAACCGGTAACGTCCGAACCAGATAGCACATCTGAAGATGAGGCTCTGGATGATGAGTTGGATGAGGATCAGCAAAAAGCCTTCGAGAGCATTATGTCCCAGATTGATGCCGGCGAAAACAGCCAGGTCGATGCCGAGCCTGAAAAGGTGGAGGAGGAACCTGAAGTCCAGGACACCGAAGACGATTTTGCTGCGGAACTGGAGAAGGTAACCCAGGAAGCACAAGCTGTGACCGAATCCCCATCTGATACAAAAGGCAACGAAGAAGGCCTTGATGAGGATCAGCAGAAAGCCTTCGAGAGCATTATGTCTCAGGTTGATGCCGGCGAAAACAGCCAGGTCGATGCCGAGCCTGAAAAGGTGGAAGAGGAACCTGAAGTCCCGGAAACCGAAGCCGATTTTGCTGCGGAATTAGAAAAAGTTGCGGAAGAGACCGAAAATGATCAGTCCGTAATACCCGCGGAAGGTGATTTTAGTGAAGAAACCGAAGATATCTCGGACACAATCGATGACCTTTTGAAAGGAATTACTTCTGAAGATGATGAATCTGAATTGAGCAAGGCCGATCCCCATGATGATCTCGTAGTGTCAAATGAAGAACCGCAGGATAGGAAAAAGGTAGAGGATATCGATAACTCTTCCATCGTTATGGATGCACCAAAACCAGAGGAACCGGTACAGCGTCCCTCAACTAAGACTCTTCAAGACCTGCCACATGTCGGAACCGAGCATTCCGAGATCCCAACGAACACAGCTACACCGGTACCTCCTCTCCAGGAAAAGCAAAAACCAAGGAAAAGATGGAAAAGGTGGCTTGTCATGGCATCTGTAATTGCCATTATTTCTCTTTCAATGGCAGGGTTTGGCTATTGGTGGAAGGCAAAGTCGTTTGAGACGGTTGGAGCGACTCCCTTTCCGGAATCAACCGTGTCAAATGAAAAAAAGCAAATCAAAGAAACAAAAGAAACAAAAATTGTTTCCCGGGTTCAAGAATCCGTGATTCCAGACTATGGCCACGAAGACATATTACGCCTGCAAACAGTTGCCAACTCATTGAATCGTTTACGAAATGAAGTGCTTGAGAAACAAAAGGAAATCGAAGAACTGCGAAAATATTACGAGGACGGAATCGATTCTGAAATTCGAGGCATCGCTGATACATTACATGAATTAAAAATGACCACTGCCACGTATAAAAAGGCATCGAGCCTTCCTCGAGTTCGTCTTGGACTCGATGCGATTCAGCGGCGAGATATGTACATAAAAAGGCTCCAATCACCTATAAATGAACTGTTTTTTATGAGCGAAGAACTTCTGTTTTGGTCTCGCAAAGCAGAGATCCTGGCTATAATGGTTGGTAAAACAAGCGATTTCGATATTGACAGTTTAGTGGAACAGACGACTGAAATTTACAAGCGCCTTAAAAAGGACTTGGACCAGATAAATATCGAGGCGGATGGGAGTGCTGCTGAGCCATTGAAATTAATATGGAAAGACGTTGCAAAACGACTGAAACAGAAAACGAACAGCACTACGGAAAAAAAATCCGTCAACACTACGGATAGCGCTGCTATCTGGAAAGATATCTGCGAAGGCAATTTTTCCGAAAAAGACAGACTAATGTTTTTATCTGCCGAAGCAGCTCGTTGTATGGCCAAATGGGAAGGATCAGATTTGTATCTTAACCAATTAACCACATTGTCTCCTGAGGCTGCGCGGTATCTGTCCGAATGGAAGGGCGAATGGCTGGGCCTGAACGGGTTGGTAGAGCTGACGCCCACAACGGCAGCCCATCTGGCCCGGTGGGATGGCAAAGTGCTTTCTCTCAATGGACTTACACATCTATCCCCCAAGGTCTTGGATATTTTATCCCAATGGCAGGGAGAGCAAATCGAACTGATCAATGTCGAACACATGGCCCATTGGGAGAACCCGAAGACCAGACTTTTTCTTTCTGAAGATATTCAACGAAAACATTTCAAAAAAAGAGAATAGATGTTGAAATATAAAAAAAGATTCATCCAGTCTATTTTATTTGTTGTCGTCTCGACGGTAATGGTCACAATGGCAACAGCAAACACAAAAGGTGAACTGTTACGCCGGACAATGGCGGACATATCATTGCTGAACAGCCAATTATCCCAACGAAAAGCCGATGCAGCCGAAATCCGTATCGCATTGTCCAAGCGGTTGAAGGAACTGAAGACAGAAGCCCGCAAAGAGATACGGGCGAAAAAAATTACCACAAAGAATGAGGCATTAAAACACCCCAGGCTTTTAAACGATCTCATATTGATGGCTGAAATCCAAGCCTATATGAACCGGTACAAGCAAAAGATCGGATATTATCGTGTGGCGTGTGACCGTCTTAGCTATTTATACCAACAGGCCGATGATGACCTGAAAATTGTCAACGCCCTTTCCGGAATGAAAATTGATGCCCTTGTTTCCCAAGCGAATCAACTTAATAAAAACTACCTGCACGAAGCACAAACCATTCTCATCAAACCCAACCTTCTGGTAGTTGAGCCTCCCGAGAAAGTATGGGAAAAGTTAGATGCAAGTTGGTAGCATTTCCTGATTTTTCATAGACATGATTCTGCAGTCGTGATAGTGCGATTCATCCAATAGCAAGTGTTTTGAAGAAGCCGTCGGAGCTTACGAGAAGGCCCTTGCCATCGATCCGAAAAATGTAGATGTCTGGACGGACCTTGGCGTCATGCATCGGAGAAACGGCCATCCGGAAAAAGCTGTGGAGGCTTTTGACAAAGTCATGGAACTGGTCGACCATATCAAAAGCGGACATCAGGAAACCAAATGAATAAAGCGGTAAATAACGGATCCACGCTTGTGAAAAAGGGAAGGGTATTCGATTTTTACACCGAAAACATTGCCTTGCCCAACGGTGTGACCATCGACATGGAAATCATCCGGCACCCGGGAGCAGCCGCTATTGTTCCTGTGATGGACAACAAATTGGTTCTGCTCCTGAAACAATACCGCCATGCAATTGGTGATTATATCTGGGAAATTCCTGCAGGAACCATGGAACCGGGTGAGGATCCTTTGGCGTGTGCCGGCCGTGAGTTGATTGAAGAGACGGGATACGCCGGCCAATACTTCGAAAAACTCCTTGAGATAACCCCTCTTCCCGCCTATTCGGATGAAAGAATTCACATCTATTTGGCCACCGGGCTCACTGCTGCAAAACAAGATCTTGATGCGGATGAACTTATCTCTGTTCATCCTATAGCGCTTAGTCAGTCCTTGAAAATGATCGATGAGGGAAAGATACAGGACGCCAAAACTATTGTCGGTTTGCAATTGGTTGCGCGCCGTTTGGATTGAGTCAGGTTACCGGCTTCCACTTTTTAAGGCCGAATACCATACACAGCAGCCCCAAACCTGTCAGGGCTCCGGATATACAACCCGTTCCCAGTATGCCCTCTGCCTGCCAGACGAAACCGCCCATGAGCGCACCCACAACCCGACCGATTCCTGCGGTGGCGAAGAAACCGGCCATCATGGTTGCGCGGTTCTCCGGCAGCAGTTCGGTGCTCAACGTCAGGCTGGTTACCAGGGTAAATTCGAAGGTAAAAAACAGAATCCCCAATCCTGTAAGGGCAGCCGGCAGGGATGTGCCCAACCATGGCAGCAGTAAGTAACTCAGCCCTGAACAGCATAAGCCTACGAGCACGGCCCGTTTCAATCCGATGCGATCTGAAATGGCGGCGGTAAGGCCTTCCCCCGCCAATTCGGCAATACCTATAAGGCTAGTTCCCAATCCCAATGCAACAAGCCCCAAACCAAAATTTTTTTCCAGCCATGCTCCATACACGACAAAAAGGTTGTCGTTTGCTGCACTGACAAAAAAAGCATAACCCAAAGTTCCCAAGGCGGGACGATTGCTCAGCAATTGTAAAAATGTGCCGAAGTATGCAGCCGAATGCGGATTTGTTCGTCCCTTTTCGGTCTCTTTAGGAATGATAAACAGCAATGCGACGGTGCCGATGCATCCCAGGACACCCATAAGCATGAAAGGCGACTGCCAGCCAAAACGGTTCATAACAACTGCCACAAGAGGAATTCCGATGAGTGTGCTGGCAGACCAGGAGGTTTCCAGAAGGCCGATTACAACGGCTCGACGGTGGTAAGGAACGCGATCGCCGGCCCAGGCCTGAACGGCCGGATCGAAAATGCTCTTTCCCAAGCCGGCCATGAGCAGCGCTATCATGACTGTAATATAAGAGGGGGAAAATGCAACTGTAAGCATCCCGATGCCCAGGATAGCCATACCGAAAACCATCATGTTTCGGTATCCCAAACGATCCGAAAAAGGCCCGATAAACAACCCCAACAGTGCGGTGATCTGGTTGATGGCGATCAGCGAAGTGACGGACGAGAGGGAGACACCCAACCCACGGCTAAGGGCCGGGGCAAAAGGATAGGCAAAACGCCTCGCCGTGTTGAGGACGAGTCGGAACAAGGTTGTACCGATAATAGGGACAACAATGGTAGATGGCGAATGATCAGCCAACGGCTATCCATCCTTCGATGTTCGGGCTAATGTGATCCGGTCGATTTGTTCCCGGTCAAAGGTGTAGCGTGTATTGCAGTGGTGGCAGCGGATTTCAACGGGAAAAGGACCTTTTTCCCGGATATCGTTTATCTCATCCATTGGTAGCATTGTGAAAATGTTCTGAATTTGATTTCGATTGCAATTGCAATGAAAAGAGACAGAACGACGATCCAGAAAATATGGAGAAAAGTCTTTTAAATGATAGTTGACGAAGGATTGCGGGTCTGCCCCTTTTGCCAGATCGGCACCGATGGAGGGAAGCGCCACTACCCGATCTTCGATTTGGCGAACCACCGAATCGTCGGCATCCGGCATGGCCTGTAAGAACAGACCACCCGCAGCGGCCACATTGCCCTGACTGTCGAATTTGACGCTGAGGCTAAAGGATGTCGGGATCTGTTCTGAAGATAAATAATAGTGAGCCAGGTCCTTGGCCAGGGAGCCGTGTTCCATCATGACCGTACCGGTAAACGGCTTTTTTGTCTTGTCCAACGTGCGGGTTACGGAAAGAAATCCGGCACCGAAAAAAGGGGAAAGATTGAAATCCTCTAAAGGCTTTTCCACCGGGATGGGGACATTTTTCAAAAAACCGCGGACCTCTCCGGCGGAATTAGCTTCTACCACGAGTCCTTTGATGGGTCCGGAGCAGTCTACATGCAGCGTCAGGCGGTCTTTCCCCTTAAAGCCGGCGCTCATCAGGCAGGCGCCCAAATATCCATGGCCGAGAACCAGGGTTTCCAGAATCCCCAGTTCGTGATTCCAACGCATCTGATTCACCATCCGGCTTCCGTTAAGAATAGCTCCACGAAATGTGTTATCGGCCATCAAGAAAGGATGGAGTCCGTCTTCTTCAATATCGTTTAGGAATTGATCGTATTCAGGTTGTATAATTTGCATTTATTTAATTCCTAAGGTTTGTTGTACACGGATGATTCTTTCTTTCACCTTCAGTGACTCTATGTTCTTTTGATAAACCACTTGTTTGTACTTTTTGATTCAACGCGTTACAATGAGAAAAAACCGTACCGAAAATGCATGTACCAGATAACAGACAAATTTAAAAACGGAATGTTAGGAGATGCCGGGCTTTTTCTCATGGGTAGGTGTTGCTTTACGATATAAAACGATTGTGTTATAAATTCCGGCCTTATAGAAAGCATTAGAGGAGGCTTGACGTTGAATGACTCGGATTGGTTTGGGATACGATGTGCATCGGTTGGTAACCGGTCGTAAACTGGTTCTGGGGGGTGTGAACATTCCCTACGAGAAGGGATTGCTCGGACACTCGGATGCTGATGTTCTGGTGCATGCCGCCTGTGACGCGCTGTTAGGTGCAGTAGGACTGGGTGACATCGGGGAGCATTTCCCGGATACAGATGAACAGTATCGTGGTATTTGCAGTCTTGAGCTCTTACGGAACGTTTATGACAAAGTGAAAACCTGTGGGTATGAATTGGTCAATATGGACGCTACAATTTTTGCCCAAAAACCACGACTCTCTTTTTTCAAAGCCCAAATGGCGATTCGGATGGCTGAAAGCATCTTAGTGGATCCGCACGCCATCAATATCAAAGCAACAACAACCGAAGGCTTGGGCACCATTGGTAAAGGCGAAGGAATCGCAGCCATGTGTGTTGCCCTTCTTCAATCCACAATGCCGGAAACCGGTTAATAATCCATCGTGCAAGGATTCTTATAGATGGCCATACGTATTTACAACACCCTGACGAAATCAAAAGAAACCTTTGAACCATTGGTTCCAGACCAGATCAAAATGTATGTATGCGGTCCAACCGTTTACGACTCCTGCCATGTGGGGCATGCCCGCTCGGTTGTTGTATTTGATGTTGTGGTCCGGTACCTTCGTGCCATGAATTATCAAGTGACCTATATCCGTAACTTTACGGATGTAGATGATAAAATAATAAAACGATCCAACGAATTGGGCATGGATACCAAACAACTATCCGAAAAATATATCGGAGAGTTTCATCGGGACATGGATGCATTGAACGTGATGCGGGCGGACCAGGAACCCAAAGTTACCGATCACATTCAGGAGATTATCGGCATCGTGGAGACTCTGATGGAAAAAAATGCCGCCTACCTCGCAGATGGTGATGTTTTTTATGCAGTAGACACGTTTGCGGAATACGGAAAACTCTCCGGCAGGAAGCTGGAAGATCTGGTCGCCGGTAGCAGGGTGGAGATCAACAAGAAGAAGCGGAACCCTTTCGATTTTGCACTGTGGAAAGCAGCAAAACCGGGTGAACCATCCTGGCCAAGCCCATGGGGCGACGGGAGGCCTGGGTGGCATATTGAATGCTCTGCCATGAGCAACCATTTCCTTGGTGAAACCTTCGACATCCACGGTGGCGGTAAGGATCTGATTTTTCCCCATCATGAAAATGAAATTGCACAATCGGAAGCGGCACACGAGAAACCCTTTGCTCGGTATTGGATGCACAACGGGTTTGTAAATATCGATAACCAAAAAATGTCCAAATCCTTGAATAATTTTCTCACAGTCAATGATATTTTAAACACCTACCATCCGGAGACGGTTCGGCTTTTTTTACTGTCCAATCACTATCGCAGTCCCATAGATTTTTCGGATCAGAATTTGAAAGAATCGGAAAAGGCCCTGGATAAAATTTATAGTCTATTAAAGCGGCTTGATGAAGAAGCAAACATCACAGATGCCGTGCTGAACTCCACAAAAGGAAACTATTGGCAATCTTTTTGCGAGGCTATGGATGACGATTTTAATACGGCCAGGGGAATCGGTATCTTGTTCAACCTGGTTAAAGAAACCAATCGGATAATTGATCAAACTGAACCTGGGATCAATGAGAAATTGATGCCCTTGGCCGCTGATCTGAAAAAGATGGGGCATGTTTTGGGCATCCTGCAACAATCCTGGCAGGTTTTTTTCGAACAGCGCAAAGAAAGCAAACTGCAGGATGTAACTCTTACACCGGATGCCATAGACGTCTTGGTGGCTGAACGAACCGCAGCTCGCAAGAAAAAAGACTGGAAGCGGGCTGACGAAATCCGCGAACAGCTAGACCAGGCCGGCATCACTCTCGAAGATAAATCCGACTTCACCCATTGGAAGATCGCCCAATAGTTTTTATCCGGAAATACCTTCTCCTATGCCATCATTTAACCTAATTTCCGAGTTCGATCCTTGCGGTGATCAGCCCAAGGCCATTGAGACGATATCCAATAATATTCTGGATGGCACTAAAAGTCAGGTTTTGTTAGGCGTCACGGGCTCAGGAAAAACGTTCACGATGGCGAATGTGATCGCCGGTGTCAACCGTCCTTCGCTTATTCTGGCGCCTAATAAAACCTTGGCGGCCCAACTGTACAATGAATTCCGACAGCTATTTCCGGAAAATGCCGTTGAGTACTTTGTCAGCTACTACGACTACTACCAGCCGGAAGCTTACATACCCACCACTGACACATACATCCAGAAGGATTCATCCATAAACGAGATGATCGATAAGATGCGCCACTCGGCCACGCGTAATGTCCTCTCGCGAACCGACGTGATCGTAGTGGCCAGTGTCTCCTGTATTTTCGGTTTGGGGGCCCCGGAAGATTACCTTTCCATGCGTATCGATCTCGAAACAGGCATGGACCTACCAAGAGAGCGTCTTCTCTACCAGTTGGTCGCCATCCACTATGAGAGAAATGATATGGATTTTCATCGTGGTGCTTTCAGGGTTCGCGGGGACCGTGTAGAGATCTTCCCTGCCTACGAAGAAGACACTGGGGTGCG
>DAOWNV010000244.1 GCA_030642405.1 Desulfosarcina sp. | reverse complement strand
TTGGCCGGTGGCGCAGCATATCATCGCAAAAGACATTTTAAAACCCCATGGTATCTATTGGCCGATCATGCTCAAAGCCGCCGGGATCCCAATCTACCAACACCTCAATGTACACGGATACTGGAATGTAGACGAAGGCAAGATGTCCAAAAGCATCGGCAATGTGGTTGAACCCCTCGAAATGAAAAATATCTATGGCCTGGATGCATTTCGATTCTTCCTTATGCGGGACATGGTTTTCGGATTGGATTCAAGTTTCAGCGAAAAAGCTTTAGTTCAACGAATCAACGCAGATCTGGCGAACGATCTGGGAAATCTCTTTTCTCGTGTACTGTCTATGGCACATAAATATTTTGGTGGCGTAATTCCCCAGCCGGACCCAAGTGTTGTAAAAGAAATGGACCTGGGTCTGGAAAATAACACGAAAACAGCCATCGATGCCTATACCATCGCTATGGAAGAATTGGCCTTTCACAAAGGCCTTGGCGCTGTATGGGAATTCATCACCCACATGAACAAATACGTGGACGTAACAGCTCCCTGGGTGCTGGCCAAAGAAAAAGCTGGAAAGAAACAGTTGAAAACAGTGATCTATAATTTATTGGAAGGGTTGCGCATTATATCGGTACTGATTTACCCTGTAATGCCGGACACTGCCGTGAAGATGCAGGAACACCTCGGTTTTTCCGGAAAAGATGAATTTTTCAAACTGACAGGATTGTCGGCAAAAAGTGAACTACAACCGGGTAAAACTTTAAAAAAATCCATCACCCTGTTTCCACGTATCGATATGAACAAGAAAAAAGAAAAATCTTCACATTCAGGAACGACCAATCAATTGAGCACACCCATTAAACCTGAAATCACGATCGATGATTTTTCCAAGGTCGATCTTCGTGCAGCAACGGTTGTTTCTGCTCAAGCCGTTCCCCGAGCAAAAAAACTGATTCAATTGGAAGTCGATCTTGGGGAGACGAGAACAATAGTTTCCGGTATTGCCGGTGACTACAGCCCTGATGATCTGGTTGGAAAACAAGTTATCGTTGTAGCGAATCTCAAACCTGCGAAACTCATGGGTATTCTTTCCAAAGGAATGCTCATCGCGGCAACTGACGACAAGGGTATAACCGTCGCTGTTTTGGACAAACCGGTAAAGCCCGGTACGCCTCTTAGCTGATGCGGCTGATTCGCAAACAAAAGTCACGTTCGTCATCCCAGCCCGATTGGAGAAAATATCAAGACACCCTGAAGTCACCTCGCCGGGCGACGAAACGTATCCGATTCATTCCCGTCCCTTGGCAATGGATTACCCTTTTTTTTGTGGCGATCGTCGCAATCCTGATACTGTTTTTTGTCGGAAGTGACGAAGCCGGTTACGAATCTGTCGGGAATACGGCTTCATCGAAAACGGTCCGCCAAGACAGACTCATCGAAAAAACCGATTTCCCGATTTTTTTGGGGAACACCCAGATGATCAACCTGACAAAAGATCCGATAAGGGTTGACTTTGACGGTCAGGTTTACCTGACGTACCCTAGCATAGATACAGGATTGCAACAATACATGCTTAAACGGATGGACCGGGTTAATTCTCGATATATCGGTATAGTGGTGATGGAACCGGAAACTGGGAGGCTTTCAGTCCTGGCCGGTTTCAACAAAAATGAACCCAACGAGGATCCATGCCTGGCGGCTGATTATCCTGCGGCTAGCCTTTTCAAAATTGTTACCGCTGCAGCAGCAATAGAAGAAAAAGGATATACGGCCCGCACTCGTCTCAGTTTCAACGGCTACAAACACACCCTCTATAAACGCCAATTAACGGATAAAAAAAACCGCTATACCAATTCAATCTCCCTTAAGAATTCTTTTGCTCAATCCGTCAATCCGGTATTTGGCAAAATTGGTGCACTTTATTTGGGAAAAGAGGCTTTGGAGGTATACGGGAACGCTTTTGCTTTCAATCGGAAAATAGCCTTCGAACTTCCTCTTTCAATGAGCAAGCTCAAAGTGAATGACGATTCTTACCACCGCGCCGAAATCGCTAGCGGTTTCAACCGTCAGACCACCATTTCCCCCATCCACGGTGCAGTAATCGTATCGGCTGTTATTAACGAAGGCGTACCGGTCGAGCCAACAGTTATCGACCGGGTTGAGAACAAGCAAGGTTCTCCCATCTACCTTTCCGAACCCCGTTTTTTGTCTCCAGCAGTCTCAAAAGAGACCGCAGACGTGCTGAAGCAATTGATGATCGCCACAGTAACATCCGGCACGGCCAAAAAAATCTTTCGGGGACACCACCGCAACAAAGTATTATCCAGGTTACACCTGGGCGGAAAAACCGGATCCATTTATAATCGTTCCCATGATGCACGCTTCGATTGGTTTGTCGGATTTGCGACTGAAAAAAACGGAACAGAAAAATTGGTAGTGTCCGTAATGGTAGCCCATGAAGAATATATCGGAACCAGAGCCGCACAATACGCGCGCATGGTTATCGAACGTCATTTTAAGAATTATTTTTCCAAAAAGAAAAAAACGGCTGGTAAGAATCCCAGTGAATGAGGAGAAAAAATATGCCTGGCTTTGAAATTTTCGGGGAAGAGGAACGTAATCAAGTCAACGACGTATTGGAAACGGGAGTATTGTTCCGCTATGGCTTCGATGGTGCTCGCAAAGGTCATTGGAAAGCCAAATCCTTTGAAAAAGAGTTATCTGATCGCTTGGACGTGAGCTATGCACACCTCTGCGCAAGTGGGACTGCAGCCCTCTCCACTGCCTTGGTCGCCTGCGGCGTCGGTGCCGGAGACGAAGTGATCGTTCCTCCTTTTACCTTTGTTGCCACCATCGAGTCCGTTCTCATGGCCGGCGCCGTGCCGGTATTTGCCGAAATCGATGAGACCCTTTGTCTTTCCCCTGAAGCGATCGAAGCGGTATTGACACCTGCAACCAAAGCGGTGATCCCCGTCCATATGTGTGGATCCATGGCCCGTATCGACGAAATCAAGACCTTATGTGATAAAAAAGGCCTGATTCTTATAGAAGACGCATGCCAGAGTGTTGGCGCAAGCTACAAAGGCAAAGCGTTGGGTAGTTTCGGAAAAGCCGGATGTTTCTCTTTCGATCCGGTAAAAACCATTACCTGTGGTGAAGGAGGGGCGATTGTTACCGATGACAAGGACATCTACATTGCCGTCGATGCTTACGCCGACCACGGACATGACCATATCGGCGATGACAGAGGTGCGGAAGACCACATGATCATTGGCGCCAACTATCGGATCAGCGAACTCAACGCCGCAGTAGGGCTGGCTCAACTTCGCAAATTGGACTGGATTCTATCAACCCAGAAAAAAAACAAAGCTGTACTCAAAGAGGCCATGTCGACTCTCCCACGTATCGGTTTCCGCCGGATTCCGGACCCGGATGGAGACTCGGCCACGTTTCTTTCCTTTTTCATGCCCGACGTCACATCTGCCCGTCATGCGGTTACCGCCTTATCAACAGCCGGTGTCGACGGCTGCTTTCACTGGTTCGATAACAACTGGCATTACATCCGGCAATGGAACCACTTCCACCAATTGAAAGCATTGTCGCGACTTGCCGTAGAGGCGCTACCCAACTGCCCGGATTACAGTAATGTTGCGACACCGAAATCAGATGCCATTATGGAGCGTACAATCTCCATGCAGATCAAACTGGGGTGGACCGAAGAACAATTGGATAAAAGGATTAAAACGACGTTGGATGTTTTACAAACAATCGTTTAACAGTTGCCCACTTCTTAGCTCAAGAAATAATTGAAAAAACCGAAAAGGAGAACCGAAATGTTTCGTAATTTTAAAATGGTCTCCAAAGTGATCTTCGGCAGGGGTTGTTTCTCACAATTGGGAGATATCCTTGGCCGGCATCGCCACAGCAGCAAATCGGTCATAGTCTTTTTGGTGGACAACGTATTTAAAGGGAGTCCCCTGAAAAATTCCTTGCCGCTGAACACGCATGACTTAGTGATTTGGGTAAACGTTGATGACGAGCCGAAAACCAGCTATGTGGACCAACTCACCACCCAAATCAAAAAGGAAATGTTGTCGAAACCGGACCGGGTTCCTTCGGGTGTAATCGGAATCGGAGGCGGCAGCACCATGGATCTTGCCAAAGCGGTTTCCCTTATGCTGACCAATGAAGGATCGGCGGCAAAATACCAGGGGTGGGACCTGATTAAAAAACCGGCCGTCTATCATGCCGCCGTCCCAACCTTGTCCGGTACCGGCGCTGAAGTGTCACGCACCACGGTCCTCACCGGCCCCCAAAAAAAATTGGGCATCAACTCAGACTACACTGTTTTCGACCAAATTGTGCTTGATCCGGAACTGATTGCCGAGGCTCCCAACCCGCAGCGGTTTTACACGGGTATGGACTGTTACATCCATTGCGTGGAGTCGCTGGAAGGAACTTATCTCAAC
>DAOWNV010000006.1 GCA_030642405.1 Desulfosarcina sp. | reverse complement strand
TCGCTTCTTGAGCCGTCTTCCGACGAAAATTCCACGTTGTCGGTAAAAGTCTTGGAATACTTTACCGCTTCTACTATCGCTTTCAACACCTCCTCCCGGCTCATTTTCAATTTATACTTCAAATGGAGGTCAGATGTTGCGATGAAGGTATGGATGCGGGGTTTTGCTGCATGCTTGATAGCACCCCAGGCCTGGTCGATGTCGTCTTTTCCGGTTCTTGCAAGCCCTGCCACTTCCGTTCGTTTCAGCTTGCCTGCGATTTCGGAAACCGCCTCGAAATCACCCTCAGATGCAGCTGGAAATCCAGCTTCAATAATATCGACGCCCAATTTTTCCAACTGGACCGCCAGTCGCAGTTTTTCATTGGTGTTCATACTGGCACCGGGGCTTTGTTCGCCGTCCCGTAAGGTTGTATCGAATATTTTAACGCGATCTGTCATTGATCTGCTCCTTTTAACAGGTTTTGTGTGTAGATGGGCATTGCAGTTTTTTCCTGCCCTGGCCTATGCCGGAAAACGGCACGGATTGAAATTGATGAAATCGGAGAAAAAGGGGGCTCAGGAATTACCAAGCATGGGCCGCGGGGTAGGGTTGTCGGCCATTCCCGCGGCATTGATACTTTCCTTTGTGGTGACAGATGGGTACATTTGGTTTGGGCTTTCTATTTTGATAGTTGTTTCTGCAAAGTCAGCTATTCGGCTTCTTTTGATAGTTTATATTGAAAACTGTCGGCTAAAGCCTGCCAACTGGCCTCGATAATATCTTCGGAAACACCTATGGTGCTCCAGATTCGGTCCTTATCCCTCGATTCGATAAAAACCCGTACCTTGGCTCCCGTACCATCTCGGCCATCCACCACACGAACTTTAAAATCCACAAGTTGCATGGTGTCCAAATTTGGGTAAAAGTTACCAAGGGCCTTTCGCAAGGCATTATCCAATGCACTAACAGGGCCTAGCCCTTCTGCGGCAGTGATTTCTTGCGTATCCCCAACGGATATTTTTATGGTGGCGTGAGCACTGCACGGAAAATCCTTGTCCTTTTCGATGGTGACTCGAAAAGACTCCAGGTCGAACAATGGTCTAAATTGATTTGTGAATTTTTCCAGCATGATTTTAAATGATCCGTCCGCAACATCGAACTGGTAACCTTCATCCTCCATCTGCTTGATGGCCGCAACAATTGTTTTGCTGTCACATCCGTTGGCGCACAAGTTGATGCCCATCTCTTCCGCCTTGTATTCCACGTTGCTTTTACCGGCCAGGTCAGATATGAGCACCCGCCTCTGA
Organism: Desulfosarcina sp.; assembly: GCA_030642405.1. Lineage (GTDB taxonomy): Bacteria > Desulfobacterota > Desulfobacteria > Desulfobacterales > Desulfosarcinaceae > Desulfosarcina. The sequence goes on along the minus strand of DAOWNV010000006.1, from coordinate 22,419 downwards.
TTGCCGACGACTTCAGGTTCCAAATGCTCGTAAGCCCTTGATTCCTTCATAATGGCACTGACATGAATACCGCCCTTGTGGGCGAAGGCACTTTTCCCTACAAAGGGGCGGGTATTTTGAGGTACGATATTTGCTGTTTCGCTGACATAACGTGAGAGGCTTTTCAGACCGCTCAATTTGTTTTCGGGAATGCATGGTCGTTTCATTTTGGCGCTGAGAACGGGTATTATGGTGGTCAGATCCGCGTTTCCGCAGCGTTCTCCGTAACCGTTGATGGTCCCGTGGACCATGACGGCGCCGCAGTTGACAGCGGCGATGGTGTTGGCCGCTGCCATACCGCAGTCGTTATGTGTATGGATACCCAGTTTTACACTTTTATTGTCACCCGCATGCTGTTTAAGTGAGGCTGCAACTGAGCGGGTAATGGTTTCCACTTCGTGGGGCAGGGAGCCTCCGTTGGTATCGCAAAGGACCAAAAAGTCAGCGCCGGCATCAAAAGCAGCCATCAGTGTTTTTTCTGCATACGCGGAGTCAGCCTTGAACCCGTCGAAAAAGTGTTCCGCATCGTAGACGACCTCTCTTCCGTTGGTTTTGAGATGTTCCACACTTTCGTTGATCATGGCCAGATTCTCTTCCAGCGTATTGTTCATTATGGATTGTACGTGCAGAGGCCAGCTTTTCCCGAAGATGGCGGCTACAGGCGTGCCGCTTTCGATGATTGCCTTCAGGTTGGGATCGTCGGCTGCCTTGATTCCAGGCTTCCGGGTAGAGCCAAAGGCCGTTATTTTGGCGGATTGGAATCTTTCTCGTTTGGCAAGATCGAAAAATCGCATGTCCCTCGGGTTGGAGCCGGGCCATCCGCCTTCGATGTAATGGATGCCCATTTCATCCAGGCGCATGGCGATCTTCAACTTCTCGTCGGCAGTGAAGGTGACATTTTCTCCCTGTGTGCCGTCTCTCAGCGTGGTGTCATAGATGAAGATGGGTTTCACTTATTATCTCCGATTTTCCGGCCGAAGGGAGCGGACAGCCGCACCGGCCCGCCACATTTCTGAATCGTGAATGGCTTTAAGTTCCTCATCCAGCCGCTCCCGGTAATCCGGAGCGCTGTTGCAGTCTATTGTTCGTCGCGTTTCCTCACCGGTGATTACGCTTTCGTACAACTGTTCAAAAACGGGGGCCACGGCATCTTTAAAGCGTGGAGCCCAGTCAAGGGCGCCGCGTTGGGCGGTGGTGCTGCAGTTGGCATACATCCAATCCATACCGTTTTGGGCGACAAGTCGAATGAGGCTCTGGGTCAGTTCTTCCACGGTTTCGTTAAAAGCTTCACTGGGGCTATGTCCGTTCTTGCGAAGCACGTTGTACTGAGCATCCATGACGCCGGCCAAACATCCCATGAGAACGCCTCTTTCTCCGGTCAGGTCACTGTATACCTCTTTTTCAAAGGTGGTGGGGAACAGGTAGCCGGAACCGATGGCGATCCCCAAGGCGAGGGTTCTCTCCTTGGCGCGACCGGTATAGTCCTGGTGAACGGCAAAGCTGGAGTTGATGCCGCTTCCGTCCAGAAAATTGGTTCTCACCGTTGTGCCGGAGCCTTTGGGTGCGGCCAGCATGACGTCGATATTCTCAGGTGGGAAGATGCCGGTCTGATCCCTGTATACGATGCCGAAACCATGGGAGAAATAGAGAGCGTCACCTTTGTTGAGGCACTCTTTGATTGTTGGCCACATGGTCACCTGTCCGGCATCGGAAAGCAGATATTGAATGACCGTGGCTTTTTTTGCAGCTTCTTCGATGGGAAACAAGGTTTGACCAGGTGCGAACCCGTCGGCCACGGCTTTGTCCCAGGAAGCCGTGCCTTCACGCTGTCCTATGATCACTGCAATTTCGTTGTCTCTCATATTCAATGCCTGGCCCGGTCCCTGAACACCATAGCCGAGTACGGCCACCGTCTCGTTTTTCAGCACCTCCCTGGCTTTCTGAAGAGTAAATTCCTCGGATGTAACCACTTCTTCTATGGTTCCTCCAAAATCGATATCCGCCATCTTATACTCCTTGATTTGTTTTTCAATGTTTTTAAATACAAAGGTTAATGTTTCTTTCTCGACGTCACTTGCTCTACCAGCATACCCAGGTACATTAGTTGGGTTCTCTGAACAGGGCGATTGTTCCTGTTTTCGCAATTTTTTTTATGCCGATGGGCTTGAGCAAGTTGATCAGGGCATTCATCTTTTCATTGGTACCGGTAGCCTCGATGATATAGTACTCTGGTCCCACATCGACAATCTTGCATCTGAAGATGTCGACCATTCGGAGAATTTCGTCTCGGTTGTCCGGTTTGGCCCGCACACAGATCAGTGCCATTTCTCGTTGAACGGATTTGGACCCGGTAAGATCCCTGAGCTTGATTACATTGATAAGTTTTCTAAGCTGTTTTTCGATCTGCTCAACAAGCGTTTCGTTGGCTTTGGTGACGATGGTGATCCTGGATGCCCTGGGATCAATGGTCTCGGCCACACACAAACTTTCGATGTTGAATCCGCGGCCACTGAACAAGCCGACGATTCTCGAAAGAACACCGGGTTCATTGTCCACCAACATGGTTAGAATGTGTTTTTCTTCTGCCATTTTACTCCTCCATCTTTATAAACTCCAGTTTTCCTGGAAGGTAGACACAATGAGAAAAAATGGGTGTTATACCAGTAGCATTTCCGTTATGGGCGCTCCTGCCGGCACCATGGGATAAACGCATTCTTCCTTGGAGACCCTGAAGTCCATGATTACCGGCCCTGGTGTATCCAAACCTTGTTTCAGAACCGGTTCCACCTCCTCAGGTCGGGTGGCCCGCAGTCCAACGGCTCCGAAGGCTTGTGCCAATTTTACGAAATCAGGTGCATGATCCATGCACGTGCAAGCGTATCGTTTATCGTAAAAGAGTTCCTGCCATTGGCGGACCATGCCGAGGTAGCAATTGTTCAGGATCACCACTTTTACGGGGAGCTGATACTGCAGGGCCGTGGCCATTTCCTGAATGTTCATCTGAATACTACCGTCGCCGGCTACATCCACGACCAACGCATCGGGAAATGCTACCTGGGCGCCAAGGGCTGCCGGTAGACCGAATCCCATGGTGCCCAGGCCACCGGATGTGACGAAATGCCCGGGCCGATCGAAATGATAATACTGGGCCGCCCACATTTGATTCTGGCCGACCTCTGTGGTGATTATGGCTTTCCCTTTGGTCAGTTCATAGAGTTTTTCCACGACAAACTGGGGCTTGATCTCCTCTTCCTGCGTATAGGCTAGCTTGTGGTCCTGTTTCCACCGATCGATCAAATCCAGCCAGAGCCCCCTATTATTTGTCAACAGCTCCAGGTCTTCTTCCTCCAGAAACCGGTTAAGAACTTCGAGACTGGTTTTGCAGTCTCCCACAATAGGAATACTTACCGGTACATTTTTGCGGATGGACGCAGGATCAATATCGATGTGGATGATTTTTGCCTGAGACGCGAAGGCGTCTGTCTTGCCGGTAACCCTGTCGTCAAAACGGACACCGATGCCGATGAGAAGATCACATTGGCCGGTACTCATATTGGCCCGGTAGGTGCCATGCATACCCAGCATTCCCAGCGAAAGAGGGTCGGAGCCCGGAAATGCCCCCAGTCCCATGAGAGACATAGTTACTGGAATTTTGGTGCTACGGGCCAGCCGGGTTAATTGTTCGGACCCGTTGGAGAGAATGACACCGCCCCCGGCAAAGATAAGCGGCCGTTTTGCCGCCTTGATCATCTCCACCATTTTGCGTAACTGCTTGATATTGGGTTTATACGTGGGGTGGTAGGATTTCAGTTTTACTTTTTGTTCAGGTTTGAAGTCGGTCATTGCCTGCTGAACGTTTTTCGGGATGTCCACCAGCACCGGACCCGGCCGACCTGAACGAGCGATGTGGAAGGCCTCTTTGATAATCCTGGCAAGATCTTGGACCGAGGGAACCAGATAGTTGTGTTTGGTACAGGGACGGGTGATGCCGACGATGTCGACTTCCTGAAAAGCGTCGTTGCCGATAAGGTGGGTGGGGACCTGTCCGGAAATGATCACCAAAGGGATGGAATCCAAATAGGCGGTGGCTATACCTGTAACGGCATTAGTGGCCCCAGGCCCTGAGGTAACAAGGCACACGCCCACCTTTCCCGTTACGCGGGCGTATCCGTCCGCCGCATGGACGGCAGCCTGTTCATGACGCACCAGATAGTGTCGGATATCAGTTTCTTCTAGTTTATCATGTATGTCGATCGTTGCTCCGCCTGGGAATCCAAAAATTGCATCCACACCCTCTTCCTTGAGGACTTTCATTAAGATCTGAGCACCGGTGAGTTTCATTTGTATTATTCCTTACCTTACTACCGCTCCTTGGCTGGCCGACGACACCTGTCGGGCGTATCGGGCCATGTAGCCGTGGCGAATCTTTGGTTCGGGTGCCTGCCAATCTGCCAGGCGTCGATCAATTTCGTCATCGGATATCTTCAGTGTAATCTTTTTCTCAGGAATGTCGATGGCGATCCAGTCTCCTTTTCTGACGATGGCGATAGGGCCGCCCTTGGCTGCTTCCGGCGAAATGTGTCCGATAGCCGCTCCTCTCGACCCTCCTGAAAAACGGCCGTCTGTAATCAGGGCGACGTGTGCGTCGAGTTCCATGCCGGCGATGGCTGAGGTGGGGGTGAGCATTTCACGCATCCCAGGTCCCCCCATCGGTCCTTCATACCGTACAACGATGACATCACCTTTATTAATCAGGCCTTTCATTATGGCTTCGGTTGCTTCCTCTTCAGTGTCGAAAACTCTTGCCGGGCCTTCATGGCGCATCATTTCATCGAGAACGGCCGATTGTTTGACAACGCATCCATCGGGTGCCAGATTCCCGTGAAGAACTGCAAGCCCGCCCTGTCGGTGATAGGGAGTGTCCAAGGGGCGTATTACTTCAGGATCCAGTATCGGCGACCGCTCTGTGTTTTTAGCTACGGTTTTTCCGGTGACCGTAAGACAATCGGCGTCAATCAATCCTGCGTTCGCCAGTGATTTTAGGATGGCACTGATGCCGCCGGCCCGATTCAGGTCCTGTATGTGGTGAGCGCCGCCGGGGCTCAATGAACAGATGTGAGGTGTTTTACCGCTGATTTCATTGATCTGATTCAGGTCCAGGGGTACATCGGCTTCGGCAGCGATTGCCGGCAAGTGGAGAACTGTATTGGTGGAGCAGCCCAATGCCATGTCAACGGTCAGCGCATTGTGAAATGCTTCAGGGGTCATGATTCGTCTTGCGGTGATCTGTTTTTCCCAAAGGTCCATGATTTGGATGCCGGCCTGTTTGGCCAGTCGGACACGGGCAGCGTAGACGGCGGGAATGGTGCCGTTTCCAGGAAGTCCCATACCGATCACCTCAGTCAAACAATTCATGGAATTAGCAGTGAACATACCTGAACAGGAACCGCAGGTCGGGCAGGCAGCGTTTTCGATGGCTGCCAATTGATTTTCGTCCATTTTCCCGGCTTTTACTGCGCCAACAGATTCAAAGACCGTGATCAGGTCAATTTTTTCGCCCGGCTTTTCCGGGTGTTCACCCGCAAGCATGGGGCCGCCGCTGATGAAAATGGTTGGTAGGTCCAATCGGGCCGCTGCCATCAACATACCCGGAACGATTTTGTCACAATTGGGGATCATGACTATGGCGTCCAGGGCATGCCCGGTGACCATGACTTCGATGGAGTCGGCGATGAGCTCTCGGCTGGCCAAGGAATATTTCATTCCTGTATGGTTCATGGCGATACCGTCGCAGATACCTATGGTTCCGAATTCCACCGGTGTCCCGCCGGCCATATAAATTCCCGATTTGACAGCTTGGGCGATGGTGTTTAGATGAACATGGCCGGGAATGGCTGTGTTGAATGAATTGGCAACGCCTACTAAAGGTCTTTGTATTTCCGTATCCGTGTATCCCATGGCTTTGAAAAGGGCGCGGTGTGGCGCCCGTTCGATTCCCGATTTTGCAATATCGCTTTTCATCCTCTGCGCTATCCTTTCTATCCCATCACGGCAAACGCCTGATTTTTGTTCTTAAGCTTTACAAGTAGAAGACAAAAAAAAACCGTTACCGCCTTTGGAGGCGATAACGGTTTTTCTGTTTTTTTTGTTGGCTGCTTTAAGCCATTATCGCATCCGCTTCCTCGTGGTGGATTAGGAGACCCACAACGAGGACGGTAATAAGACCAAAGATGTTAATAAGAGTGCGAATATTTTTCATTTAATATAATTCCAAGTTAGTCTCTCTTTCCACTAACAGGGGGGGTTGCTGCAAGTCAAGCTTTTTGTTGCCTTTGAGCCAATTGGCCTATAAAGTAGATAGGAAAAAAACAGTAAATATGGAGAAAAAATAAATGGAGCAGACATGGCAATCCCTGAAAGGTCACTTTCTCATGGCCATGCCCGGGTTGGCCGACCCTAACTTTTACCAGTCCGTTATTTGTTTGTCGGAGCACAATCCCAACGGCGCCATGGGAGTCTTGATTTCACGGGTTCACCCGGAAATAAACGGTAAGATGATCTTTGATGAACTGCAGATTAATACCCACGCAAATGCCCGGATGATTCCTGTTTATATCGGCGGACCGGTTCATAGGAACGAACTTTTTGTCTTACATGGGCCTCCCTTTACATGGAGCGGGAGCGTGAGAGTGAACGAGGAACTGGCGTTGAGCAATTCGAGAGATATTTTTGAAGCCATTGCCATGAATCAAAATCCGGAATCGTTTCTTATCTCTTTGGGGTGTGCCGGTTGGGGACCAGGACAATTGGAAAGCGAGATACAGGCCAATGTTTGGATCAATGGTCCTTTTTCAAAAACCATCACCTTTGAAACCGCAGTGGAGCAGCGTTGGGAATCGGCTATGCGAACGATTGGCATAGACCCGGCGATGTTATCCGATACGGCAGGACATGCTTAATCCTAAGTTGTTTTCAGCAATGCTGAATTGTAGTGTTTGTGGTGGTTAAGCGTTGGTAGGAAGTTGAAAAAGGGGGGTGAGGATTCACCCCTTTTATTCTGTGGAGGCTTTCTTAGGTTTTTGCTTCGGTTTTTTTTTTTTCAGGCAAACTTTGTCCTTTCTGACAAATGCGCAAAGTTTGGGGTTATAGTACTCCTTGCAGTTTAATGGGTTGTACAATGGGCATTCCGGATGTTTCTCTGACATATCTCTAATATCCCCTATTCTGGATTAATCGCTTTTCAACCGCCCGTTTAATTTCTATATACTTTTGCTGTATATCACCAAATGATAAGATATACAAGCTTAACAAAGTCAAGTTCTCTTAGATCGTATGGTGAACGTTTTGACAATCGCTTCCATAAAATGTAAAAAAGCCGTTGACCGGTCATTCGAAGAAGAAATATGACGGGTAAGAGCGATAATATTTGATTCGGACAGACGTGATTAAAGCGAGGGTCTCCACATCCAATTTAAAGGGACGAGTGATATGCATGGTTACGAAACAAGGAAACAACAGCTTGTCCGGTTGACCGGCGATACGATGCGTCTTCTTGACAATATAGAACAATCAACTGAACTGAAAGACGAGGGATTTTCCAGATGGAGAGCAACCTGCCGGACCATAACCGAACAAATGGATCAAGAAACAATGCGTGTGGCCGTTGTCGGGGCCATCAAATCCGGGAAAAGCACCTTGGTGAATACGATTTTAGGAGGCGATTATCTCAAACGAGGGGCGGGTGTGGTCACTTCCATCGTTACCCGTGTAAGAACAGGCAGTTGTTTGCGTGCTATCCTCTATTTGAAAAAGTGGGATGAGATCAATCGGGACATCAATGAGGCATCTGTTCTTCTGCCTGGATATCATCAATCCGGCGAAGAGTATTCGTTTGATCTTCGTAGCGTGGCAGACAGAAAAACCCTCAACGGCGTCCTTGGTGATCTGGCCGCTGACCAACTTATCGTTAACGACACCCGGAGCCCGGGAAGTGTATTGTTATCCTCTTATTTGAGTGGATACGATCGAGTCGAACAGATGATTGAAAACGATGAGGTTACAGTTAATTTCGAAGAGGATCGGTTTGTTTTACATAGAGATTTCGTCGGTGATGATGCCTTGGCTGTTTACCTCAACGATCTTCTAATTGAGACTGGTGCAAAAGGACTTGGACGGAATGTTGAAATTGCCGACTGCCAGGGGAGTGATTCCCCTAACCCATTCCATTTGGCCATGATCCAGGATTACCTGATGGTGGCTCACCTTACGATTTATGTCATCAGCAGCCGTACCGGTCTCAGACAAGCGGATATCCGCTTTTTGACCATGATCAGAAAAATGGGTATTTTGGAAACGGTAGTATTTGTCGTGAACTGCGACATCAGCGAGCACGATTCTTTGGATTCGCTATTGGCCGGGATCCAACAAATTGAATCTGATCTTAAACTGATTTGTAGCAATCCGAAGATCTTCACTTTCTCAGCGCTGTTTACCCTATTGTCTGAAATTGAACAAAACCTTTCTGAAAGAGATATAAATAGGCTTGCACATTGGAGGGAAGAAAAGGAAGTTGTTAATTTTACCATTAATGAGAGGAACTGTTTTCAAAAGTTTCTTCATGAGAAAATAAACCTGGAACGTGGCAAACTGCTTTTGAAAAATCATTTGGAGAGATTGGAAGTTGTTGTTGGCGGTATGGGAAATTGGGTTAGAGTCCATCATCAACTGGTCGAACATGATACCAATGGCGACCGAACTTTAGTGGATCGATTCAGTACGCAACAAGAACGGCTGAATCAAACGAAACGGACACTGAAAAACACACTGGACGGTGCCGCCATTCAGATAAAGAGAAACCTGAAAATAGCCATTGATACCTTTTTTAATGCCCATGAAGATGGTGTCGTTGACGGTGTTATCCAATTTATTCGTTCTTATCAGGCGGAGATATCTGCAAACGATGATAACTTGGGGGATTCCGGGCTTGCGAATGCTTTTTATATGGTGTTTCAAGCTTTCAAACAGGCATTGGATGCTTATATGGCTGAAACGGTGAACCCCAAGATCATCCGGTTTATCAAAGAGCAGGAAAACGCCTTGATGGAGGAATTTGACGAGCTTGCCGGGCCCTACGGAATTTTAATCGACGATGCGCCGACAACTGATGCGGATTCAGTGAAAGATGTAAAACCCTCACGGCCAACTGTCTTGCCTCCTATAAGTATTACATATGAATTGGAAACGATTCGAAAGGTGGCCGGACTTTCCCTTCCGCCGGCAGCGGCGACCATGCATTACTCTACGCAGATAAAAACCGAAGCGGTTATGCGGTTCGGTCTGTATAAAATTGTCCATTTTGTAAAAAGGGTCTTCAAAAAACCAGCGAAAAAGGGACGACAGGAGCTGCTTTTAGCTCTCTCTTCCGGTGTTAAACGGATGAAACGGGAGGTCGAACGATCCATTTTATTTCACTTGAAAGATTATAAGGAGAATATCAAGTTTCAGTATATGTTGAAGTTGGCGGATGCCGCTGCTGAGGCCCTTTACCAAAAGATGATGGAGCGCTTTCAATATTATGGTACCGATCTTTCGAATCTGGTAGAGCAGATTGACGAAAAACGATTGGACAAGGAAAAACTATCTATCCTTCTTAAGCAGATGGAAAAGGATTCCCAATCTTTGCTGAGTCGGATCAATGATTTGAAAGAGGATCTTCAGTTAACTACGCTAAATGAAATGGAAGGGAACTAAAATGGAGAAAAAAGCGACCAAAGCGATTGCGGTGGCAAATGAGAAAGGTGGGGTGGGCAAGACGGTGACGGTGATTAACCTGGCAGCCGCATTGTCTATGGCCGGCAAATCGGTTTTGGTTGTGGACATGGATCCCCAAGCCAATGCTACAAAAGGCTTGGGCATTCAAACCGATGATTACACTATCTCCATCTATGACCTTATCATGGGAAACGACGGAAAATCGGTTGAAGAGGCAGTGATTCCCCTGCCATGGAAAGGTCTTCACCTAATCCCTTCTCATGCGGATCTTTCCGGTGCTGAAATTGAACTGGTGGATGAAGACGGTCGAGAGAATCGGTTGAAGGAGGTCCTGTCGCCGATCTTGAATAATTATGACTTTGTTTTGATGGACACGCCACCAAGTTTATCGTTGCTCACTATTAATGTCTTTTCCTGTGTTTCGGAAGTGCTTGTTCCCTGTCAGACGCATCCATACGCGTTCGGCGCCCTTGCCGAATTGTTTGACACCATTGACGCCATACGAGAGGGGATCAATCCCGATATATCCATTTCCGGTATCATTCCAACGTTGGTGGATTTGCGCACACGGGTAGCCAATGTTGTTTTAGATCAGTTGAGGACTGATGATCGGTATCGTGACCTGGTGTTCAACACAATGATTCGTACCAACACCACTATCGCAGAAAGCGCCGAGGTTGGAAAACCTGTGGTTTTTTACAGGAAAGGAAGCAATGGCGCCAAGGATTACGGGCAGCTGGTCGAGGAGTTTCTTTCGAGGGGATAGTCTTTAGCTTACAGCCAGTGACTGATAGGAAGTAGCTTACCGAGAGCATTGATAAAATAGGGTTTTTCCCTTGAAAGTCCCTGGGGGTGGCTGGAATTTTACCGGTAGCTATTTCTTCCGGTATAGGCGCAAGCTATTGCCGACAACGGAGACACTGGAAAAGGCCATGGCCAGGGCAGCAAGGATCGGATGTAAATGGCGCAGCATCATGGGAAGGTTTTCGAAAGGATATAGAGCTCCAGCGGCAACAGGAATCAGAACGATGTTGTAAAAAAAGGCCCAGAAAAGGTTTTGACGAATCGTTTTCATGGTAGCCCGGCTCAATTCGATGGCCCTGGATAAGCCGGTCAGCGATCCGGCGGCGAGGATTACATCAGCCGATTCGATGGCCACGTCGGTTCCCGTACCGATGGCAAAACCTATGTCTGCCTGTGCCAAAGCCGGGGCATCATTGATGCCGTCACCCACCATGGCTACTTGCTTTCCCGATTCCTGATAAACTTTGATTGTTGAAGCTTTTTCCTGAGGCAATACCTCTGCTTCCACATGATTCACGTTTACCTGTCGGCCTATTGTATCGGCTGCCCTACGGTTGTCTCCTGTAATCATGACCGTTTCCAGACCCAACTGTTGTAAGCCGGCTATGGCTTCCGGCGAGTCTGGTTTAATTCGGTCCGATACGCAGATCAGCCCCAACAAACGGTCTTTTTCAACAGCTACCATGACTGTCTTACCCATTGACTGAAACTGCCCTATACGCCCGGCTATTTCATCGGAAATCAAGGAGGATCGTTTTTTCAACCACTCAGGTTTGCCGACAGTAACCATACGGTTGTTTATCAGGGCTTCGACACCGTAACCTCCGTGCGCTTTAAAATCTACAGAGGGGATAAGCGAAAGCCCCAACTGCTCAGCCTTTTCCACGACAGACCGGCCCAAGGGGTGTTCAGATTCTTTTTCCACGGATGCGGCCAATGCCACCAACTGATTCTCTGTAATTCCATCTTCCGAATTCGGGACCAGGTCCGTAACAACAGGTTTGCCTTCGGTTATCGTTCCGGTTTTGTCCAAGACGACGGTGGAGATCCGGGTTGCGCCCTCCAATGCCCGGCTGTTTTTAAAAAGTATACCCTGTTCAGCGCCTTTGCCGGTGCCGGCCATGATGGCGGTTGGCGTGGCCAGTCCCAGAGCACAGGGGCAGGCAATGACCAATACGGCCACCATGCGGATCATAGCGGTGACAAAGTCACCGGAAAGGTTCCACCATAGAACAAACACAACAAGGGCAATGGAGATGATTGCCGGAACGAAAACAGATGCAACGCGGTCAGCCAGCGCCTGAATGGGTGCTTTGCTGCCCTGGGCTTCCTGCACCATTCGAATAATCTGAGCCAACGCGGTGTCTTTCCCAACCTTGGTGGCTTTGAAAGCAAAAGTTCCCTGACCGTTAATGGTGCCGGCTGCCACACGGTCTCCCTCGTTTTTGTCTTCGGGAAATGGTTCCCCTGTAAGCATGGATTCGTCTACAGTCGAACTGCCGCCGGTCACTTGGCCGTCCACCGGGATCCTTTCTCCGGGACGAATCGTCACGATATCACCCACATTAACCCGCTCAATGGGGGTCTCCACTTCCTTTCCGTCTATTAATACCGTGGCTGTTTTAGGCCGAAGCCCTATGAGTTTGCGGATGGCATTGCCGGTTTTCCCTTTTGTTCCGGCTTCAAGAAGCTTCCCCATTTTAATGAGGGTGATGATGACTGCCGAGGTTTCAAAATAGACGTGTCCTCCCAACTCGGGGATAAGCAAAACAGCTATGGAATACCCGTAGGCAACGGAGGAGCCCATAACCACCAGGACATCCATGTTGGCGCTTTTATTGCGAAGGCTTTTCAGGCCGCTGACATAAAAATTCCAGCCGGTATAGAACTGCACTGGTGTGGCCAAAAGCAGAAACAGCCAGTTTACCCATGGCTGATGACTCCACGAGCCGGTGAATCCGAAATCTCTGGCCATGCTTAATATAAACAGAGGGAGGGTGAAAAGGACGCCCACTTTGAATTTTCGGGTTTGATCGGCTATTTCCCGCTTTCTGGATTCGGCTTCGTGATCTTCCGGTTTTTCATCATCGTCTATCAGTGCTCCGAAGCCGATAGTTTCTATGGCTTTTACCAGTTCCCAGGAAGAGAGCATGCTGGGAAGATAGGAAACTGTAGCCCGTTCGGCAGCAAAATTGACCGTTGCATCTATCACACCTGGGAGCTTTTTGTTGAGCGTCCTCTCAATGTTCATGGAACAATTGGCGCAGGTCATTCCAGAGATTGACAAATTAATCCTGGATGTCGGCACAGTAAATCCTAGCTCCTCGACTTTGGAAACGAGATCTACGGAAGACGTCATCTTAGTATCAAAGACCACCGTTGCCTGCTCAGCGGCAAAATTCACATTGGCGTCATAAACACCCGGCACCTTCATCAGGCCGCGGGCGATGTTCATGGAGCAATTGGCACAGGTCATACCTGTGATTGGAAGAATGAGGGTCTGCGTTTTCATCATTGGGCCGGATAGTTTATTTCTTTTAGTGTTGCCAGGATATTTTCCATCGTTGCCGGCTTTTCCCAGTCGATTGTTACGGTCTTTGTCCTATCATCGGCTTTCACGGAACGAATACCATCCATCTCAATCAACTCGGATTCTATTGCCGATACACAATGATTACAGGATATGGTGGGAACGGATAGTTTTGCAGTTGTCATCATCGTCTCCTTGTCGTTGTCGTCGATTCGTTGCTGCTATTTCAGTGACTCACCGGTCAGCCGTACAAGGTTGTGCCTTGCAAAGTCAATGGATGGATCCAGGTTCAGGGCCAATTGGTAGTAACGCACCGCCTCTTCATTGTTTCCCATGTCCCGATAGTTGGAGGCAATGTTCGCATAGTCGATCGCGGAACTGGGATCCAATTCGATAACCTTTTTAAAACAGTGGATGGCCGCCTGGTGTTCCTTTCGCATGAAATGGCAAAAGCCCATGAGATTGTGAATGTCTGTACGATCTGAATCTATCGCACTTCCTTTTTTCAGGACAAAAAGAGCTTTTTCATAGTCCCCCAATTCCTTGTAACAAGCGCCCATGTAAGAATAGACGCTGGGGACATCCTGTTTGGTCGGAGAAAGCTCCAATGCTTTTAAAAAATAGGGCAACGCTGTTTCAGGTTTGTTTTGGTCCAAGTAGCAATTGCCCAGGTAAAACTGGATGTAGTATTTCCCTGGTAAAATCCGTTCCATGTCAATCAGCCGTCCGATGGCTTTTTTCGAACCAAAATGTTCCATGGCGATTTTAGCGGAAAACATGGCAACGCTCGTACCTGCTGCGCGTTCTCTGAAATGAGCTCCCGGAACGATAGTGTAAAATGCCGGTACAGCGAGTTGCGGATGTGTAGTGTCCACTGTCAGAACTTCGAAATTCCGATTCGACAGGGCTTGGATGCAGGATTCCACCTCGTTTTGTATATTCATGTGTGAGATGTCCGGTAAATCAGAAAGTGAAATGGGGCCAGGCGCATTGACCACATATTCGGTATCCTTTAGTCTGGTGAATTTAGGCAGTCCTGATGCTACATAATTGGAACCGGAATTGAAATCCCCAGCCAATTGAGCGACTTCCGTGAGGGCACGGTTCAGCGCTTTTTCCGGACTTGGAGTGGTTCCCGCAGTCCAGACAATCTCACTTTTTTCCGGAAACGTTTTGGGGTCAAAGGCAAGTACGCCGACCGATGGAATACCCATGTCCATGGTGAAATCGGTCACCCAAAGCTTGATTCCTGCTTTGTCGTACTTCCCCAGCATTTCCCTGACCAACGGGTCCGTCGTTGTAGACGGATCGATCAGGGGGGTGGAGATTCGCCGGCGGCTGATGATTGATGAGACGTGGCGTTCAACGATTTCGCAAATGCCCTGGCTCAATGCCTCCTCAACGCAATTGCCGGCTGACGGACCGTTGAAGGCGTTGATTGCATAAAACCAATCCAGAGGAATGAGGACTTCCTTTTCCCGAGAGAGGTTCCAGGCACCTGTCCATCTTAATGGAAGCGATTCAAAAATCTGCCTGGATCGATCCAGATCCTCACTTTCGTCATGGACGGATTTGGCGATTTGATCGAAAGGGATCGCCTGCTTTGCGAATTGATCGTATGTCCCCAATTGGGTGTTTTCCATATTTTCATAAAAACTGAAAAAACTGAAACGTTCCGCCAACTCCATAACTGCGCTGGCTTCCGACTGGGCGGGTGTGGCTCCTTTTCCCATCTGTTTTTTTGTTCCGATGACGGCCTGGGCGTCGTGGCCACAGGTACTGAAAAAGATGGGGATGTCCAGTCTGCCGTTGTCAATACGAACGGTATCCTCAAGGATCTTCAAATCCATCGTTTTCATACGCTTTTTTACGTTGGACACGGTCTCTGCTGGTTGCAGGATTTTATCCTGATCCTTTGTCGTTTTCTTGATGGCGCATGTCAATTGGATGGGGCCTGTATGTTTCATTGAATCTCCGTGGATCGATGATGCATAAGTTTTTATTTAGAAACCTTTATTATTCGTACAGATCGAAGGATGTAAAGACCCTTATTTTTTCCAAAACCAGTAAAACGTGCTGCATGGCAGAATGAAAAATTGATCGAACATCTTGCTTTTATTCAAAAATTAGGCTAAAAATGACATTCTTCATATGAAATCGATGCAGAAACGACTTTATCAGGTTAACCGATCTTTATTTGATCACCCCTTTTGCTGCAAGGAGAACTACCATGGTACGTTCATACCAAATTGAACGAAAAACAAACGAAACACAAATCAAAGCCGAATTGAACCTTGACGGCAGCGGAAAATCCGTAATCAATACCGGCATCGGATTTTTTGACCATATGTTGACACTTTATTGCGTACATGGTGGTTTCGATCTGAAACTGGAGGCCACCGGCGATCTGGATGTTGATTTTCACCATACAGTTGAAGATGTCGGGTTGGTTCTGGGTGAAAGTATTTATAATGCCATTGGTGATCGCACGGGGATTCGGCGCTACGGATTTGCTGCAACGCCGATGGATGAGGCCCTTGCTCAAGTTGTTATCGATTTGTCCAATCGCCCTTATTTAGTATACAATTTGCCTCCTGTGCTTGATTCTTCCGGCCGATTTGACAAAGGATTGGCAAAAGAGTTCTTCAGGGCGTTTGCCGTAAAAGGGGGAATGAATCTGCATATCAATGTCATTTACGGAGAAAACGAACACCACGTGTTGGAGGCAATTTTTAAATCCGTTGGTCGTGCGCTGAAACAGTCCGTTTCTCTTGATCCCGGCATTAAAGGCGTACGTTCTTCCAAAGGTATTTTATAAGACATCTATTGACAAAGCCAATCTTCTTTCTTATCTTCAAAAATTTAGAAAAGGTTGGTCCCATGCAAAAAGTTGTTTCCGGCACAGTAAAGGCACATAGATGCCTGCTTTGCCGCCAATCCGGCCCGTAACCACTTGAAGTGTTGAAAACGGTAAGGTCCTACCGGAGAATTGTTGAACCCGAATCCATTTGAAATGGAGGCGGCTTTCCTTGGCGGCGTACATTCCTGACGATAAAATTACAGCGGTAAGAAACGCATCTGATATCGTGGATATCATATCGGAGGTCGTATCCCTGCGGAGATCTGGACGTAACTTCTTGGGATTATGCCCTTTTCACGCAGAGAAGACCCCGTCGTTTACAGTGAGTCAGGAGAAACAGATTTTCTATTGCTTTGGGTGCGGTGCCGGCGGGAACGTATTCAGTTTTCTGATGAAGCACGGAGGACTAACATTTCCAGAAGCGGTAAGGACCCTGGGTGGACGGTATGGTATCGACCTGCCTACCCGGAAAATGTCTCCTGCACAGAAAAAAAAGTTGACGGAGCGGGAAACAATATTAACGCTTAATGTTGAAGCCATGTCTTTCTACAGAAATTGCCTGATTTCCGACGAGAAGGGAAAGCCGGCCATGACGTATTTATTGAAGAGGGGGATGACCAGAAAAACGATTGATGATTTTAATTTGGGATATTCTCCCAAGGGCTGGGATAACCTGGCGCACGCTTTTCGGCTGAAAAAACGATCAACCCAGATGATTTTTCGCTCGGGTCTGATCGTATCGCGTAAAAGTGGAGACGGGCATTATGATCGGTTCCGGGACCGGATTATGTTTCCGATTATGAACGGTCAAAGTCAGGTCATTGGCTTTGGCGGCCGCGTTATGGATGATGCCTTACCCAAATACCTGAACAGCCCGGAAACACCTGTTTACAATAAAAGCCGGTCTTTATTTGGTGTAGATAAGGCTCGTGCAAAGTGCCGGGAAAAGAAGTCAGTGTATGTGGTGGAAGGGTATTTCGATTTGATTGTCATGCATCAGTTCGGAATTGAGAACACTGTTGCTACACTTGGCACTTCATTAACGGGTGAACATGTTAGAAGCCTTAAGTCCATCGTTGGAGAAGGCGGTACGGCAATTTTGGTATACGATTCGGATCAGGCAGGAATCAAAGCTGCCCAGCGGAGTGTAGCCGTTTTTCAAAAAGGGTTGTTGGATGCTCGAATTCTGGTATTGCCGAAAGACCACGATCCCGATTCATTTCTCAGGGAAAAGGGTTCCGACCAATTTTTTCAAGCATCAGAACAATCCTTGGGAATGATTTCATTTATGATGGAATCCGCCATCGAAAAATATGGACTGAGTGTTGACGGGAAGGTTCATATCGTCAATGGATTAAAATCGGCATTATTGGCAATCAACGATCCGGTTGCGAGATCGCTTCGAATCAAGCAGCTGTCAGAAAGGATCGGTGTGGACGAATCCATCCTATTGCAAAAAGTCAGGCATGCGACAATCCACTCAAAAAAGGGAAACCTACAGCGTTCGTATCGATCTTCGGAAAGCCATACAGAACCGGAAAAAACACGTGGTGGTACATACCGATTTGAAAAGCAAGTCGTTACTATGATGCTTCAATTTCCTGAAATGATCGGGCCAATCAAAGAACAACGGTTTGTGGAATATTTTTCCGACCCCGTACTATCTGAAATCGGCAAGGGAATCATCGACCACTTCTCCAATACCGAGGGGGATATTTCCGGCTTTGTATCCTGCTGGGATGATACTGAAAAAAAATCCATGATTGCCAGGCTATCTTTAGCAGACGTACAATGGGATCGGCAAGGGTGTATAAAATTGATCAATCAATTTGCAGCCAGTCTTCGACGACGGGATAAAACATTGATACAACGTATTGAAACGGCAGAAAAAAACGGTGATGTTACTCTTTTGGCTAAGTTGTTACGGGAAAAGCAACATCAGATCCACTAAAGAGAGAAAAGAGAGTTACAAATGCACCATTGAACGATGGCCATGGAATCCCTACTTTTGCATAGACTGGGATATTGAACGACAAAAGTAACCAAATTAAAAAAGAATAAATTGTCAGGATGGTACTGCCGATTCAAAGGCGGGATTAATCCTGTTTTGTTCCAGGAGGCAACAGGCATGACCAAACAATCCGATGAAAAGTTCACCGGGGCATCCAAACAGGCCGATATGGAATCGATAAATAAAAGTGAATTTGCAATGAGTACGCCTGTCACCGGTGAGACCAAATCGGAAGCGGCAATGGAGAAGGACGCGAAAAAGGATCAAGAAGCG
This sequence comes from Desulfosarcina sp., assembly GCA_030642405.1. Classification (GTDB taxonomy): domain Bacteria; phylum Desulfobacterota; class Desulfobacteria; order Desulfobacterales; family Desulfosarcinaceae; genus Desulfosarcina. The sequence goes on along the minus strand of DAOWNV010000006.1, from coordinate 4,131 downwards.
CTGAAAGACCTAATAAAAAAAGGGAAGGCGCAGGGATCGCTGACGTATGAAGAGATTAATGATGCCCTTCCCAACGAAATGATGTCTTCGGAGATGATCGATGATACGTTGATGATGTTTGACGATATGGATATTGAAATCATCGAAAAAGACAACCCGTTATCCGGAAATGATAAAGTTTCTAAAAAGAAGGAGGCCTTGAACAAAGCAATGGTGGTTGCGGATATCGGTTCCGTTACCGATCCGGTAAAAATGTATCTCCGTGAAATGGGAATGGTCACGCTTCTTAGCCGTGAAGGAGAGGTGGAAATCGCAAAGAAGATCGAAGAAGGGGAGCAAAATGTATTAAAGGCCCTTTTGGAGACTTCGATAGGTGTCCAATACATCCTTGAGTTCGGTGATTTGATTGAAAGCGGCGCACTTCGGCCAAAGCACGTATTACGCGATGTGGATGAAGGGGATGCTTACGTTGACGAGAAAAACCAAATTAATAATTTTCTTGGAACGATTTCCGCCATTCGAAAAGTCAACGAGGAAAACCTGGTGTACCGAGAGCGCATTTTCAATGAGGAACTGGAGCCGGATGAAGCCCGCCGAATCAGACGGTGTATCATGCGGCGCAACAACAAAATTTTCGAGTTGTTGAAAAGTTGGCGGCTGGAGGGTGGGGTTATCGATCGTATCGAGGCGAACATCCGCAGATTGATCGACTGGTTCGATGCGCAAAACAAACTGATCGCAGTCACCGCAGAAGCTTTTGGTGTAACAATTCGGGAATTCCGCGAGCATCAGGAAACAAAGCATACCTTTTTAACCTGGGCTGAGAAACAGTCCTCTCTTCCTCTGGAGTCTTTGTCTCGTATCTACGATCATTTGCAGAGAGTAAACAGGCTCCCGGTTGATAGAGAAAATACTTTTAAAGCCAATAACCGAAACTTTAAAAGGGTGATGACAAGTGTAGAAGAAGGCCGTATACGGGCAAAGCTGGCCAAAAGCGAGTTGATACGGGCCAATCTTCGGTTGGTGGTCAGTATTGCGAAAAAATACACCAACCGCGGACTCCAGTTTCTGGATTTGATTCAGGAAGGGAATATTGGTTTGATGAAAGCGGTGGATAAATTTGAATACAGACGGGGCTATAAGTTTAGTACCTATGCCACATGGTGGATCAGGCAGGCGATCACCAGGGCCATTGCCGACCAGGCCAGGACGATCCGGATACCGGTGCACATGATCGAAACCATCAACAAACTGATTCGAACGTCCCGCTATCTTGTTCAGGAATACGGGAGAGAACCCCGTCCGGAAGAGATTGCAGAAAAGATGGAAATTCCTATTGATAAAGTCCGGAAGGTGCTTAAGATTGCAAGGGAACCGATTTCTCTTGAAACACCGATTGGAGAGGAGGAAGACAGCCACTTGGGAGATTTCATAGAAGATAAAAAGTTTATGCTTCCATCTGAAGCGGCAGTAAGCATGAACCTTGCCGAGCAGACCAGAAAAGTGCTGGCCACCTTGACCCCCAGGGAGGAGAAGGTCCTGAGGATGCGGTTTGGTATAGGAGAAAAGGCCGATCATACCTTGGAAGAGGTTGGACAGGATTTTACCGTTACCAGGGAAAGAATACGGCAAATTGAGGCGAAAGCATTGAGAAAACTTCGTCACCCAACCAGAAGCCGTAAATTGAAAAGCTTTATCGATAATTAACACATTGAACTTTTTCCGATAAAGCATTGGCTTGACAAATGATTCAGACGAAGGTAGGAAAACGTTCGTTGTTACCCAGATAAGGGCCCATAGCTCAGTTGGCAGAGCCACCGGCTCATAACCGGTCGGTCCCTGGTTCGATCCCAGGTGGGCCCACTTCGAGATAACTCCGGCGCTTTTCGACTATTCCAACGACCGGAGAAATCAATCGTTCGGTAGGATTGGGATGAAGGCGTTAAGGCGTGGTGAGTGTCTGACTACCGCGCCTTTTTTATTTCAATGCAAACGATCAATCGTTGATGGGGACTTTATGATAGCGACAGTCGACCGGATTATTCAGATTCTTGACCGTTTGGCACCACCGCGGTTGGCGGAATCGTGGGATACTGTGGGCCTTCAGATTGGAAGCTTTGCCTGGCCCGTAAGAAAGATCGGTATAGCTCTGGATCCCCTGCCTGAGGTTGTTGAAGAGGCTTGTGAAAACGATGTCGGGCTGTTGGTTACCCATCACCCCCTTTTCTTTAAGCCTCTGAAACGGATTCTTGGAGATACGCCCCAAGGCCGAATTATCGAAATGGCGTTATCTCACAAAATGGCTATTTTTTGTGCCCACACCAATCTGGACAGTGTGCAAGGTGGTGTTAACGATACTTTGGCGGATCGACTGGGACTTCAAAACCGGCGGATACTGAAAAGTGCCGGCGATGAAGATCTGTGCAAATTGGTGATATTTGTTCCGTTGGACCATATGGACAAGATGCTGGAAATAATTTATTCCATGGGTGTTGGACGCATCGGCCATTATTCTTGCTGTACTTTTCGGTGCAAAGGTGTGGGAACCTTTTTTCCCGACGATGCTGCTTCACAGGCCGTTGGAGAAAAATGTACCCTTAATGAAGTAAAGGAAAACCGTATCGAGATGCTTGTTCCCCGGGAAAGCCTGAAACCGGTGGTGAACGCGTTAAAAAAGGCTCATCCTTATGAAACCATGGCGTATGATATCTATCCGGTGGCCGTTTTCGATTCTACAGCCGGTTTGGGAAGGGTAGGGGAACTTTCTTTAATTTCCACCCTGGAGGCTTTTGGTGCCAAAGTGAAAACAGGACTAAACCTCTCGACGGTGAGAATTGTCGGCGATAGCGATCAGTCGATCGAAACGGTTGCCCTATGCTCAGGAAGTGGTTCAAGCTTATTGCCTGAGGCCATTGCTTCGGGCGCCCAGGTATACGTGAGCGGCGATATGACATACCATGTGGCGAGAGACGCCCAACAGGCAGGCATAGGGCTAATTGATATTGGACATTTCGCGTCGGAGTATTTGATCGTGGATGTCTTGGCTAAAAAAGTTACAGATGCGCTATCAGACTCTGCGTTTTCGGTGAGCGTGGAAACTGTTGGTAAAGAATCGGATCCTTTTTCAACCTTGTAAACTGCAATTGTTGTTTCATTTCCTACAGTACTATGGTGATGGTTTATTGTGAGCTTACAAGGTATACCCAATTGCTACGAAAGGTGGTCATGAGCGATATCTTGGAACAGATAAACATCCTCATTGATGTTCAGGGGGTTGAAATGGAAATCCTTAGGGTTGATCGGAGAATAAATGCCCTAAACGGTGAGACGGACTCTTTGGACAAAGAGTTGGCCGATCGTGAAGCAAGGGTTACCTCTGACAGACAAGTCCTGGACGATTTGAAAAAAGCCTATCGTGAATTGGACCTGGAATCCAAAGAGTACGTTGAATCCATTACGAAAAGTAATGAGAAACTTCGTGCTGTAAAGACCAACAAAGAGTACCAGTCAATCCTGAAAGAAATTGAAGATATAATAAAAAAGAAATCGGAGATCGAAGACCGAATGCTGGAGCTGTTGGAGGAGATCGATTCGACGGAATCGACAGTGAAGGAAAAGGAGACGGAACTCCATGCTTTCATTGAATCCTGTTGTGAAAAAAAAGAGATGTTTGTCGCCAATGGCAAGAGCCAACAAAAGGCTGTTACGTTGCTGATTGAGAAAAAAAAGCAAATCGCAAGTAAAGCTGACGCAAAAACCATTGCCATTTTGGAAGATGTGAAGAAAAAGGTGAGGGGAACAGCCGTGGTCCCCGTTCAAGGAGCCATCTGTACTGGGTGCCATCTGAATATTCCGGCACAATTGTACAATGAACTTCAGCGATTAGACGAACTTCGATTCTGCCCACATTGCCACCGAATTATATATTGGCAGGAAACAAAGTAGCGGTCGAAGTAGCCAGGACGGTCGCCGGCTTCCCATGAGAAGCTGGAGGAAAGTCCGAACACCAGAGGGCAGGGTGCTCCATAACGTGGAGTCACGGTGACGTGAAGGAAAGTGCAACAGAGAGCAGACCGCCTTGCCGTTAAGGTGAGGTAAGGGTGAAACGGTGCGGTAAGAGCGCACCAGTTC